>NZ_JANEWM010000049.1:0-35600 GCF_028069825.1 Citrobacter sp. Igbk 14 | reverse complement strand
TTTAATTACGGCAATGATCTGATGCTCAGTAAAACGGGCTTTACGCATAGCGATCTCCTTTGTTGGCAGATTGATTATGCCGGAGGATCTCTAAATGTGAATGGCACGATTATGCGGGATACTTACAGAGGACTTTGCCAAAACTTTTATTAGCAGTGCTCTTTTATCGTCAACTTCTTTCAAGGCTTCATCATAGTCACGCTTTAGGGCCTCGTTAACCAGTAGTGTGAAAACCTGCTTGGAGCTATAACTTTCGTCGTAGGAATTAATGACCATTATTTGGCCAGCATCAACAGGCTGGCCATCTAAAGTAACAAGTCGTTTAGTTACACGCTCTGGAAAGATAATGTCCTTTGACTACCTATCTTCTTCAATGTCCTTTAGTGCCTTAGCTTGGGAGGCTTTCAATGTTCCATTGGGCGCATACAAAGAGCATACCCCGTCAATGCCATCAATTCTGGTAAAGTCTAACTCCTTCACCAGTTTATTGATGCCATAACAGTTCTCCAGATCCAGTCCAAGTCTCATTTTGACGTCCTTTTCAAATCGTTCATTTCAAAAAAAATTGTGAATTAACACTGCTCACGCATACCTGCTTGAGAACTCATCCATCGAATTAGATACCGTAAACTTCACCTCATCACCCAATGCTTCAAAGTGTGCATAACCACATTTGATTTTGGCATTTTCCTCCGGACGTCTTTCCACGGAGAAGAGCGTGCTTTTGGTTTCGACAACGAAGTAGAGTTTTTCCTTGCCATCCTTTTCGATTAGAACCGCCCAGTCGGGGTTATAGCCGCCTAATGGCGTATCGATTTTGAACCAACCGGGGAGTTTGGCGTAAAGTTTGATATCCTCATTTCGCTCGAAGGCCGAGGCAAATTCCAGCTCAATATCGGAGTCGTAAACTACATAGTCAAAAACGGACTTCTCAGCTTTAACCATGTTGTCTTTCAGGTAGCCAAACAATTCGTTTTGTTGGAATAATTCCTGAGCATAGAACTGATCATCACCAATTTTGTGGTACTTGATTCCATCGACGATAAACAGACGCATTTGGCTTTTGATTATGTTACCTGCCTGTTCGATAAACTTCTGTGGGTTGTTCTTGAACGACTCCAGGCGACCACTTTTGTTGATAATGGCAACAATGGTGCGGCGCATCAGGTTGGTTTCGTTCTGTAAGTAAGTGATCAAATCGGGTAAATCGTACGAGCGGGATTCGTACACGCTGGTTGCTTCAACGGTCTTCTCTGTGTGCACGCCACCCCGATCAATTTCAGTCTTCGCCTTGCGGTAAGTGAAGCGAGCCTTACCCACCTGAAGGTTTATTTTGATCTCTTCGGCGCACTTCTCGATCAATGCCCTGGTATCAAAGTTCACGCGGAACGTAGTTTTGTATTTAATACGATCCCACAGCGCCTGAAACTCGGGACTCAGATACACCGCTTTGTTCAGCGAAACCTTGGCTTTGTCATCACGGTTCTTGATGTTCAGGTTACCGGATACCTTTTTCAGCACCGACACAATCTGTGCTGTATGGGGCTGGAATGCCTCAGGCAACTCCAGAGTACCGTTCTTCAATGACGCCTTGAGGCTATCCTGCACTTTACCCTTGCTGTCAATGTGGCCTTTGCTCTGCAAGTGTTCCCACAACTGCTTCGACGCCTCGGCACCTAAGTATTCGTGATTGTGGTCGTCAACCGGTACCACGATATTGGCAAACAGGTGCTTCTCGACCACGCCAAACTTGATGCCTTCCTCGTTTTCAATTTCCTTCTGCAATTGCTCTGCAAATTGCTCGTAGGATTCATTAGCCATCACAGTGAGGGTATTCACCGCAAAGCCATGTACCCGCTCACCATCCTGATTCACACAAATGCGCAAGCCACGACCGATCTCCTGACGTTTTTTAATGACCGATGTAGTTTCGTTCAGGGTGCAAATCTGGAACACGTTGGGGTTGTCCCAGCCTTCCTTGAGCGCTGAATGGGAAAAAATGAATTTCAGTTTGCAATCAAAACTCAACAACCATTCCTTGTCTTTCATAATGGTGTTGTAAGCACTGCCATCAGATTCGCTGCTTGCCGCCTTGCCATCTTTTCCAATTTTAGATTCTTTGAGCATTTCCTTGCCTGACGAATCTTTTTTCTTATCGATCGCAAAATAACCGTTATGCACGCCTTGTGCAGCCGTATCCAGATCGGCACCTTCAAATAGCTGGCTGTACTTGGGTTTACGAATGGCGCGATCGTATTCTTCTTCAAACATCAGGGCGAATTTACCCTTTTGCGGGTTACCGTCTTCGTCGTACCAGCGGTAATTGGCGACCTTGTCGATAAAAAACAGGCTCAGTACCTTAATGCCCTGTGGGCGCAGGCGTATTTCTTTATCGAGATGTTCTTCAATGGTTTTGCGGATCTGCAGACGTTTAAACTCGTCCGGGTCTACTTCGCCCAGCGCCTGGCCCAGCTTCAGAATATTGGGCTTACTGGTAAAGCTAATGTATTCATTACCCTGTCCGCAGTAGATGTCTTCAATGATGTAGCCGTCGTATACGTCGCGGCCACCGCTGTACTTAGCATCCAGCAAATCCGCGCCGCTGGTTACCGTGACTTCCTTGCGTTTAATGCTGCCATTCTTTAGGCGAGCATCAATCTCGATTTTGGCACTGATCGGGCTTTTTTTGTTGTTCACACTGAGCAGCTTGATATAAGCCTTATTGTGGCCGTCCTTAACCTCAATGCCTGCCACTTCAATCTGCTTAACCAGTTTTTGCTCGTAGGCATCGACAGAGTCCAGCTTGTAGAGCATATGGTGCTTTTCCACATGGGTCGCCGAATAACGCATTGTGCACATGGGGTTAAGCGAGGCGATGGCTTCTTTACTCTTATCGGTGGTGTCAACGCTTTGAGGTTCGTCGACAATCACAATCGGGTTGGTTTGCTGGATAAATTCAATCGGCTTGGCACCGGTCATGCGGTCGTGTGCGCGGTGAATGATGTTGGCTTTGTTCTCTTGCTCTGGGTCGGTAAAGCTTTTCCGGAATGCATCGATATTGATCACCATAATCTGAATATCAGGGCTGGTCGCAAAGTTACGCACATCCGACAGCTTACTGGAATCGTAAGTGAAATAGTCAAAGGCAACGTTTTCGTACAGCTCTTTAAAATGAGCCGCTGTAATTTCCAGTGACTTCTGCACACCTTCTTTAATGGCGATGGACGGCACCACAATAATAAACTTGGTAAAGCCATAGAGCCTGTTCATCTCAAAAACTGTGCGCAGGTAAACGTAGGTTTTACCTGTACCTGTTTCCATCTCCACCGTTAAGTGAATACCGTCTTTGGAGTCAAAGGTCTCCGAAGGCGCTAGGCCATTTTTAAGCTGTATTCTGCGGATATTGACATGGATGTCTTCATCCAGCAGGCGCAGGCGATTGCCAACACCCAGCGAGTCTTCTTGCAGACCATGGAACAGCGTTCCTTCCTCCCAAGATTGCAGGGAAGCCACAGTGAAATTGGTCTGGCAAATTTCCTGCCCGGCAAACACACCCGTTACTGACTCAATTGCCTGGCGCTGATAATCCAGATTGGCATCGAACTGAATCTTCATGCTCATGTTACAGGCTCCTTACGTCTTCAATACCAGCCTGCTTGAGAATCTGTACCGCGTTGGTTTTTACCACGTCGTCGGCAAAACCGGCGTCTTTGAAGACTACGCGCATAATTTCTGGATTCAGTTCGCCTTTGAGCTTGGCAATGCCTTCCACCACGTCGAGGGTAATATCGTCCGACAGACAGATCATCAGCGCACCCATGCCGATATCAAAGACTTTATGACCCGCCACGCTATGTTCGGTAATCGGCAAGGTCAGATCCAGACCGTACTTCAGCAGCACCTCGTAAAGCACATCCTCTTCTTTACGACCCTGCTTGATATTGGAGATTTGATCTTCCAGATCCTGCTCCGTCAGATCAAAGTCCAACTCCCACGGTTTAATATTGGTAGAGTCGAGTTTAAATACCTTGAAACCTAAATCTTGCTTTGAACCTAAATTTTGAGAATTAATGCTTTTCAATCTCAGTTTCGAAAGCTCAGAAAGCAAGGGCGGCAATTTATTCTGCTCTAGCAAATCAAGCGCGGCTTTGTTGTCTTTTGACTTTAAGTCAATTTTTTCAGGAAGTTGCACTAAAATGTACTTCCTTCTACCGTCATCTCTTTCGTTAGCTCTCTGTATAGCTGAGGCTAGCGTGCCTGATCCAGCAAAAAAGTCCATTGCAGTAAAATCACTACCCTCATACAAGTCTAAGCATCGCTCAACAAGACTAATTGGCTTTTTACCATTTGGATATGGAACCCCATCCTCTCTGCCCACATTGTTGTAATCAAAATCGTCCCAGAGAGTCCCAACTTTTTCTTTTTTTATTGCAACACCATCTCTTATTTCTGCTACATCCTTCAGCCAAATAACTCTTCTTACAGTGTTACTAATGTATGAATGAGTGACCTTTTGGCCTTTATCCCTACCAGATCTTGGAATATATTCCACTTCTAGTAATTCACCATCGCCTAAGCTCCCCACAAAGTCGATAACACGCTGACGAATGCTTGTTTGAGCATTGGTGTCTGAGAAAATACCATCAAAATATTTTTTGTATGCATCTTCTTCTGTGATACCTTCCTCTTTCATAACCTTTGATATTGTGGTTCTCTCGATATTATTGATTTTATATATTTCGATAGGATTGCCATCACCATCTTTCACAACACCAACTTTCTCTCTAACACCCTTTGATTTTAATATACTTGTATACTTCCAGCTCTCTCCTTCATCTCTCATATCACTAATAACATCTAGCAGCGGCCTTTCTCTATACATATGACTAAGAGTATTGAATTCATTTGCATCCTTCGCATATATATAAATATATTCAATATTTTTCTTTAACCTTTTGTCCTCACCGCCTCCTGATGCGCCAGCAGCCACCTTAGAGAGGACACTGATTGTGTTTATGTAATTTTCCTCACCGAATATTTCGTTCATTATGTTTTGAAGATTGCTTGACTCATGATCACTGATAGAAACGCAAATGATACCATCGCTATCTATCAGATTTCTAGCCAACTTCAACCTTGGATACATCATATTCAACCAATCAGTATGATATCGCCCACTCGTCTCTGGGTTGCTTGAAAGATTTCGACCCTCACCATCTACTTGGCCAGTAACTTCCTTGTAATTTTTAATATTGTTAGAAAAGTCATCTTTATAAATGAGATCCCCTCCCGTGTTATAGGGTGGGTCGATATAAATCATTTTGACTTTCTTGTGATAGCTCTTTTGCAGGAGCTTAAGCACTTCAAGGTTATCGCCTTCGATAAAGAGATTCTGAGTCGAATCCCAATCAACCGATTCCTCTTTGCTGGGGCGTAAGGTGCCGGTGCTGGGTGTTTGTGCCAACATGCGGGCTTTACTTTTTCCATTCCAGGTGAAGCTGTAGCGCTCTTCACGACCATCAATATAGTTACCCAGCACTTCTTTCAGTACGTCGAAATCGACTTTTCCTTCGGTAAAGGATTCTGGGAAAAGCTCTTTGAGTTTGCTGATGTTGTCGGCGACGATGTCCATGCTTTTTGAGTCCATTTCTGGGATAACGTTTTTCATTTTGTTTCCTCTTGATTCTTCTGCTTTATGCAATTCGGTTACAGGGTTTCACCGATCTGCTTGAGCCGCAGTTCCTGCTGTTTAATCTGGGTATTCAACACAACCTGCTGGCTGAACTCAGCCTGCTTGATCTGGGCACGTAGTTTTTTAATATCGTTCTCGATACTGCGGTAACGGTTAAGCTGGTCAGCTTGTTGTTGTGTGACTTCACTGCTAGGCAGATGAAAGCGCCCGCTGATTTCAGCACACTGAAGGGCTTGTACACGGGCCATGATGGCTTGATAAAACAGACAGAAGTTGCTGTGTGGCAAGCTGGTAAAGGTCAAGCTGTTTACAAATTCCTGCTCGCTTTCAGTCTTGCTGCTCAACCCTAGCCAAGGCGATAACTGCAACGCTTCAATGACCCACTTTTCTTTATCTGCCTTGTTTATGCGTTTATCGGCGACACAGATAGCTAGTTGTTCGTTGGTGTGTTCTTTTTGGCGCTCTTCTATATCAGGTTTGTCATTTGCTTCTGTGCCTTTGCTTTCAGCGAGCATAAAGAAGATGACGGTCGGGTAAGGTATCGCCCGGTTAATCAGTTGGCCGAGTCTTCCCGTATTTTTAGCGCTACTGAGTTCCACGACCAGAAAAGCCAACTCGCCATAATCGCGCAGGTCGTCACTGTAGGACGCGATATTGATGGTGCTGGGCTTTAAAGTGTAGAGCCAGCGAATCTTATCAACATCGTCTTTCAGAGCCTTTTTGTCTTTAGCGTCCAGGTTGGCGTGCTGCTGAAACATATTTTTAAACAGGGGCTTATTGAGCACGCAGCTACTGGGCACGTTCAAGCCTTCCAGAAAGGCTTCGAATTCTGGCAAGCCTAAACCCATATCAGACATCACGCTCTCCTTGACCTTCTGTAACCTGAGTATCTGCTGTCAATATCAGGTAGGACACCACCATAAAGTCTTCAATGCCCTGACTGGAGGTAGCGGTAAGTACAGTACCACCCTTGGTAAACAGACTTTCCATGCCTTTTTCTTCGCTCTTACCGGCAATGCTATCTATGGCGACAGCTAATAGGTGCTGAAAGTGGCTCATATCACGCCCGCGGCGTGTCATGCGGTTAACTTCGGTGATGGCAGGTTGATCGGGTGCTTTGTGCTTAAAGGCTTCACGCTTGAGGAGATCGAGTATCTTTTTACTTTGGGTGAAGTTCAGCTCGACCACGGTGCTGCCTTCGGCATCAGCGGTCACGTAGATCAGGAAGTACGGGGCCAGCGGGTAGTTGTCATCTACCTGAACAGCTTCTTTACCACTGCGGATATTCTTTAGGCAGAAGATAACGCCCGGTTTGATGCCATCGGCGGCCAGATCTTGGTCAATACTGACGGCTGCATACAGCCCTAGCGGTGCTTGATCCAGCGTTGCGAGGCGGGCCTTCTCGTTCATATAGCCTGACAGATCCATGCGGAAATCATTGAGGGTAAGGTCGGTAATGGATACACCACCGCTCATGTCTTCCAGATCGACTACTGCATCTTTGAGTTGCTGTAGTTGTCTGCGTCGGTATTCAAGATCATTCATGTCTTTAGCGCTTTCATCGATGACGTTTTCTTCGCCCGTGGCGGATATGTCCAGCAAGACCATGCGCCCGGAGACACGCGCTTCCAGGTTGATGTATTCATCCAGCTCCATATTGGGCCAGAAGTTGATGAGCTGGATTTGCGTGTTTTTACTGCCAAGACGGTCGATACGGCCAAAACGCTGAATGATGCGTACAGGGTTCCAGTGAATGTCGTAGTTGATGAGCGTATCGCAATCCTGCAGGTTCTGCCCCTCACTGATGCAGTCGGTGGCTATCAGTAAATCCAGTTCGGTAGTGGCAGTTGGGTCTACTTTGCTGCGCTCTTTGGATATCGGCGAGAAGGCGGTAAGAATATTATTGAGGTCAGAACCTAAGCCCGTCATGGTGGTTTTATTGGTACCGCCGCCCGTCACCAATGAACTGTGAATGCCCAGTTCGGAATGCGCCCATTGCGCCAGATGGGAATACAGGTATTGGGCCGTGTCGGCGAACGCGGTAAAAACGATTACCTTTTTATTGTAAGTGTTGAGTGGGTTCCGAACTTTTTGTGCAATGGCTTGTTTCAGTAGCTCCAGTTTTGCATCCCGGGCCGCATTCACACTTTTTGCTGTTTCTGCAATGTGATTTAAAAACTCACGGTCGGCCTCCAGTTCCTGCCGGAAGCGGATGAGATCCATATCCTGCAGCAACACTTTGGTTTTGTTACCCACCATGTAACTTTCCAGCTCTGTGGACTCCAGCTCAAAGTCGTGGATATCTTCGATATTCAGCTCGGACAGTTCTTCTGATTCGTGGGTATCAATTTTGGCCAGTAGTCGCTCGACCTGCTGAGCAAGCTTTGTGGCCGTAAGCGTGAACGAATGAATTGAGCTTTCCATTCGCTTGAGCAAATTGACGCGCATGAGGTGAATCAGGCTTTCTTCACGGTCTACCTGTTTGAACACTCCTTTACCTGCGCCTACGGCTTTATCGTAACGACGGGCGTATTCGGCTTTTTTAGCCTCGCGCACGAATTTCAGCGGAGAATAACCCGCTAGGGATAGCCGCCGGATGGTTTTGTTGACCTCTTTTAACGGCGGAAACTCGCCGGATGCGTCGATGTCGGCATAGATGTTTTTCGGTGGCAAGCGAGTTGGGAAGCGGCCGATATCTTCGGTGCCGTAGTACTTTTCTATGTGTTTGCGGGAACGGGCAATGGTAACGATATCGAGCAGTTTGAAGTAGTCAAAGCTCATAATGTCGAGCAAGGCTGCGGTGGTACGCTTTTCGACCGGCTCACTGACCCATTGGTTAAATTGCTTCTGGGCAAGACGCAGAGTGGATTCAATATTTTTGATACCCTGTTCGGCAAAGGCATCATCCCGACCTTCAGTAATGAAGGCGACCTGATTTTTCAGGTCGTTCATGCGGTTGTTGACCGGCGTTGCCGACAACATCAGCACCTTGGTTTTTACGCCTGAGCGGATAATGTCGTTCATCAGGTGCTCATAGCGGCTTTTACCTTCCGCCTTGTTCGGTGTGTTACGGAAGTTGTGGGATTCGTCGATGACCACCAGGTCGTAATTAGCCCAGTTCAGTGTCTCCAGATTGATTTCGCCCGAGTAGCCTTTCGATCGAGTCAGATCGGTATGGTTCAGTACGTCGTAATTAAAGCGGTCAGCTGCGAGCAGGTTGCGCTTATCGTTGACCGTGTACATGGTCCAGTTGTCACGAAGCTTTTTCGGGCATAGAACAAGCACCCGATCGTTACGCAGTTCGTAGTATTTGATCACAGCCAAGGCTTCAAAGGTTTTACCCAAACCCACGCTGTCGGCAATGATGCAGCCGTTGTGCTTTTCGAGCTTGTCTATTGTACCCAGCACTCCGTCTTTCTGGAATTTGTAGAGTTTGCTCCAGACAAGGGTATCTTTAAAGCCGGTTTTACTACGAATGATGCTGTCTTCGTCGATGTCTTCGAGGAAGTCTTTGAACAAATTGAATAGCGTGAGGAAATAGATAAAATTAGCCGGTTGATCGACGGCGATTGCATCCAATTTGGCTATCAGATCATTCTTGATATCACGAAAATTCTGTGCATCAGCCCAGACGTTATCAAACCACGTCAAAAGCTGCCGGGTGCTCTCAGGGTCAGACAAGCCCATGTTCATGTGCAGAGAGTCGGAACGCACGTCGCCGAGCCCAGTTGGACTGAGCGTGGCACTGCCGCTGATGGCAAAACTTTGCTCGGTAGCCCCAAGATGAATAATATTCTGACCCGGCTGAGGCCGCACACTGGCTTTCACTTCAGCCTTGTTTGCCAGCCATTGCGAGAACTCACTGGCGATGCTTTTTTGTTGCAGCTGATTCAGCAGGCGAACGTCTGAATCAGAACCAACCAGTTTCTGCAGATTGAGCGAATCCCATTCGCTGAAAATAATCCTTGCAGACTCCAGCTGCTTCAACTCGTGCTTCAGCGAGGCAAAACCGTATAAGGTAAACAGGCTGGACAGAACAGAGAGCCTGGAACCAGAAAAGGTATGTTTTTTCAGTTCGATACCAACGTGGCCGCTGGTTTTGTTATCCAGTAACACCCCGAAATTCCCTATTATTGTCTGTCATTCTTTTGTTCTACTATCCACTTTTCGATGTCTTCACGCTTGAAACGCCAGGATGTGCCCACTTTGAAGGCAGGTATTTTCGCTGACGTTGCCATACGGTAAACAGTTCGCTCGTTGAGCTTTAGGTACGACGCGACATCCTTAACGGTCATTATTTGCTCACTCATTTGCGTTATCCGCACTCTGTTGAGGGTAATGTTTCAGTGTCGAAATAGTACAAGGTTGTCATCATACGTTCAACATTATTACCCGTTGTCAAGCAGATTGAAGCCACCCAGGTCAGGGGTGAATGATTAGGGATTACTACCCAGGGGTATCCGTGTCTTTGCCTTTGCCAGTGAAGACAAAGAATATCAGCCGTTGTTGGATGATATTCTGGATGGCCCAATGGTGGGACGTTTTGATACTGAAGAGGCTGGGAGCGCGTTGATCGATGGAGGATTGATTGAGCGTTTGATGTCAACCATCATGCCATTTATTACTTCTGAGGCCTCTCAACCCGATACAAACTTGCGTCGGGAAACCACTTGGTATTATCCGTTAGAAGCTGTTCGTGAAACCGTTGTAAATGCTCTGGCACATCGTGACTGAGCATGCTTTGTTGAGATTGAAATCGGTTTATATAATAACCGATTCGAGGTTATTAGCCCCGGTGCGCTGAATAACTCTATGTCGGTTGAGAAGATGATGGCAGGCCAGCGCTCACCGCGTAATATGATCATCATGGAAGTCTTGCGTGACTATGGTTGTGTTGACTTCAGGGGAATGGGGATTAGGACAAAAATCATCCTTCTGACTCGGGCTTTGAGTGGACAAGTACCGGAGTTTACCGCAACGGATGATTATCTGAAGACGGTTCTTTATCGCTCGCCATCTCTCTGATATCAAATTGGTTTTATTTTTTGTGGCCTGAACTTATTGGTAAAGGTTACGTCATGTGGAGAAAGTTTAACCTACATATGCCTGTCAGTAGTTATCGCTATGCCAATTGGTCGGAACTCATAAGCAGGGGCATTGTGCCCCCGTTATTGATGGAGTTTCGAGAATGGCACGTACACGCGCCCTGCGCCGCCACCATGAGCGGCGTTTGAAAGCAATCCGTAAGTATTATAATAATGCTGGAAGTCGTTCGCTGACGCATGTTGGCATGGTTTACCACACCCCCTGTTCGTGTAGTTGTTGGATGTGTGGAAATCAGCGTAAAAATCATGGGATGAACCGGCAGGAGGTTAGAGCCCGCCTGCGTTACACCGATTGAGAGGGCATATGCGTTATATACAGGAGCATTGGTAACAACCTTTAACGGGAGTTACCTATGTCCAATTTTAATACCAGAAAAGATCGCGATCGGAATGGAAATCCGCTACCACATTATCGAATCAACTATCCCAGTAGTGAAGGGATTACTTATATCCATTACCGTGACCGTAGCACTTTGCGTCTACCTCGCTGGGATGCAACAAAATCGCCAGGTTGGTGGCGGCGGCTAATGACTACGCGCCCACGTCGTACAGCAAACCGTATTAACGTGGTTCGCGTGTTGCGTGGAGCTGACCCTGATGGCCTGTCATGGCGCACAGGGAACCGGCCGCAGATCTATTTTTATTCATATCAAAAGTCTGTATGCCGCGTGGAACGGAGTCAATTTATCCGATGCACTATCGGTATGAATGGGTGTAGCTCATTTGGTACGACACCCAGCCAATACTCGCTATCTGATTAAAGCAATGTAATCTTCAATTTGTGGCTGTAACACCCAGAATTTCTGTAGCTTCTGATCTGTCCACGATATCAGCGATTCCGTGGATAACCGGTGTAACTCCTTCCATTCGTTGTGATCGATGTCAGTTGCCAGTTCAGCCCAGCATAACAGTGTTAACCTTTCTCTGATCCCTGGCCCTCTGAATTGTTGAAACAATGACTGTAGCTTGTTGCTGAGGCGACGCATCCCCAGCCGCTCGCATTCGCTAAGCAGCACACCCGGCAGCAGTAACGACATCAGGCCTGTGTTGATGTCCTGCGCCACTGTTATTGGTGCTGTTGTCGGGATCTTGAGAACGCGCTGGAGGCGTTCAGGGATCACCAGCTTGGCAAGTTCACCACCGGGCAGTGTGCAGAGCACCATCGTCAGCGTGTGCCAGCGGATAATCTCGGGCTGGCACTGACCATGAATAATGGCCGGGCGAGTATAATCGTTCAGGCAGGTCTGATAGTGGTTGAGTAATGTGTTCATTGTTTTTTCCTTACGTTAGTTAGCAGGCAGCGGCCATCGCAGAATGCCGGATAGCCGGTGTGCCTGGGTCAGATTGAAATCAGATAGTGCAGAGAATTATTTGCGGAATGGTTCAGGTGCTCACGAGAGGAATGGTCTTGGTGAGCCACAGGGATCAGTAGTGCATAAACACGACGTACTCATCCATCAGCGCCGTCAGCACCGTATTCTCCTCCTGCCGGTGTATCAGCCAGGTAGTAATTTGTACGTCGTCCGCCAGCGCCAGCATATCCAGCCAGTCGTCTACCGGAGCCCCCATCATCAAATCGTACCAGCACAGCCAGATAAGCTTCTGGCGAAGCTCACGCGACCTGACACGCGTCAGAAGATGGCGCAGTTTGCTGGCAAGGTGGTTTTGCTTCAGCCTGACGCATTCACTCAACAAAATCCCCTCCAGCCCGGCATGGGTGAACAACAGCTCCGTGTTGATGTCGAGACTGATTAGAAAATCACGCTGAATGCTCAGTGGGTCGGGGCGAGTTTTGCCATAAATCATCCTGTACAGGCTTTGCGGCACCACAGCAGTGACGGCTCCCGTGCCTGGAAAATATAATGTTGAGAGTGTAAGACCGTGGCTGAACTGAATGTGCGGGTGGCACATGCCATTTTTGATAGCGATACTGGTCAGATCGCTCAGCCAGCGCTGGTAGGTGTTGAGCAGTACATCATGACGGGCTATGGTTTCTTTCATCGATTGATACCTTGTAAAGCAGACAGCCGCAGCAGGTAACTTGTCAGGCGGGCTACAGGGAATAATGGTGCAGGGACAGGAAAGACTACTGACGGGATTTTTTGATGCAGTTCTCTAGCCATGCTTCCACTTCGCTGCGATACCAGCGGGAACTGCGACCCAGCTTAATGGGTTTGGGAAACTTACCGTCTTTAATCAGCCTGTAGAACCACTTGTCGGTCATCCCGGTGTATTGGGTGATAGCGACCATATCGATGAGTGGATCTTCTGCACGAATCAATGATGCTGTTGTGGTGGTTGTCATAATCGAGTTCTCCCTCTGAGTGATTGATAACGGGAGAAAGGCAATGCGATAAATGGTGTGCGCCTGTTCTCCTCAGAGGATGGGGGGAGTACGTAAAAAAAGTGAGGAGCTGATCGACAGCGAAACTCGCCTACCCATCGGGCAGGTGCAGTTCAGTGTTGTATCCCGGAAGATTTCAACCGGGCGGAAAGTTAACGGTCAGTAGACGGTTAATTTTTCATTTCTGGCTGCAACCAAAAGAGCGTGTATTTGCGCTATAACTTTTTGTTCTTTCTTTTGCCATATAGCTCAACCGAAATGTCAGCTTGTTGTAGGTATCCTGGAATATTCCGTTACTGTTACCTTTATCAAGGTAGTAAATGGGATTTTTAGGGATCTGAACCAGCCCTGATGTATTCACCCCTTGATCCATTCTCAGCGCACTAAGCCAGGCCTGGTGAATTAACGAAGCCAACCCTGTGCTATTTTCTTTATAGCTTCCCAGACTATTGAATACATCATTGTTCACGAATATTACCGCATGATAGTGCGGTTTATTTTCGAACCCTGTTTCACGAACCCATATGTAACGAACTTTGCATGAGCACGTTCTACCCCATTGTTTACTTTTTCGCTTGCAATAGACTGCTACTTTTTCGTTTAATGATTCTATCATTCTGGACATCAGTCCCGGATCCAGATTTGGCATACAGCGAATACTGTCGCCAATATCTCTGTATTCAGGAAGGTGTAAATCTATTCGTATTGCTGTTGTTCTTGGATATTGAACCAGAGCGTTATCGATAACGGATATCATCCTGGCAAGATAGTGTGTATTGAATGGCGCATGGGTCATATCAAGACAGATATTGTTAAGCATGTTATATTTCCATGGAATGGGAGGATGAAGAACGGAAACCATTCATCAATAATGATGAATGAGTATTTTTATTACGTAAGCGGACTTATCGCGTGTGTTCTAACGGATGTATCTCTGATGAGATGTATGAAGGTATCTGATAGGGTTCTTGCTAATGGAAGTGTATCCATCTGATAACTATTATCCTGATATCGGTATATCCAGGGGGGAGTACGTTATCTCAGATGACTGTAAGATATATTAACAAACCGTCATTGAGTTAAATGGATAAACCCTATTGCGCCGCAGTTAAAGAATACTATTTCCTCTTATTTTCAGTCCGAAGTTAGCTGGGGTGTATTGTGCAATGATTAATGTCTATGCGTTAGCCCCAAGGTATCGGACAGGGGCCTTCAAAGTAATCGTGCTTAACGTAATTTTTAGTCTGAGTGTTGTTCATCCTGAACCAGGAGGAGGCTGCTCATAGCCTGGCTGGATGTTGATTGCGGGCAGTGCTCGTTTTCCGATGCCCCCTTCCCATGCGCCAGATAGCGATGTCAGTATTATGGTTTGAGATATTATCAATATTCTATATTGATAATTGTATAATTTGTTGTTTTTAAATGATTTTAAATAAATCTCAATAAGTTTTATTTTGGAGGTTTTCTGGGGTGTGCTTGAAGGCGTGTCGTGCTGAAGCAACGCATTCCTAGCATGGTGTTGCTTCAGTCAATGTCTATTGATAAGGAGTGATAAATGGTAGAAAAAACCAAAACATGTTCATTGAGCATGCGAAGAGAAACGCGTGAATTGTTGGATAAGTATGCTGCTGGACATAAGCATAAATCACGCTCCAGTCTTATCTGTGATCTTCTTGAGTTTGCTATTGAGAGGAAAGGGCAGTCTTCAAATCAGGAAATACCTCTACCCGACGAAAAGGTTATTTCACAAAAAGTTGGGAATATCTGGCATTCCTCTCTGCACGTTAACCAGATACCAGAAATGCCTTACTGTGGCGAAACATGGCTAAAAGTCGATGTTGATGGCGTATTGGGGGGAAACGAAGCAGATGAAGTTGGTAATCTGGAGATTGAATTAAAGACGAAATGCTCTCATCTTTTCAATAATAATTATGGTGAATCAAAAAACACATCGAAAAAAAATGAAGAAAATGCTGCCGGAGTAAAATCATGGTATGTGGTGAAAGAGTCAGAGAAGGCCACATTACTGGCTAAAAATATCGATAAAACTGAAAGCAACAAAAATATAAAAGTTTTGGCTGTAAGGTTAAATACCACTGAACTACACCGGTTCGGTGGTGACTCGCGATACAGTGCCAGTTATGCTGTGACATTAATTGATATCTCAAAAAATATCGACTCAAAAGATCATTTTTATCTCGACTATCATTCGATAAAAACCATTCCGATAACAGAATTTGGCAGCGGCTCACTACCTGGGCTCATCAAAGGCAAAAAAACACATGTACCTTTAAACTATATTTACTGGTTATCCATTACAATTTTTGCTGGCAATGTATTCATTCTTGGAGTGAAAAGAAGAGCTCATGCAAAAGATGATATTGAGAAACTTAAAACAGAGAAAATAATCATTGCCGGAGTACAGAAGATAAAACCTTATAAAGCTCAGGGCGAAAATAGTCCTGAGAAATAATTCTAATATAATGTTCATAAATTATTATCTGGGTTGCGGCTAGCTAATCTGCAATTCGGACATCCTGCTTATCAAAATTATCACTGACACTTAAAAAATATTCAGGTAGATATTATCCCCGTGACAACACCCAATAACCCGCTGCGAATCACCTTCCGGCGGGTTTTCTTTTCACTGTCTAAGGAGATAAATATGATTTGTCCTCATTGTGGTTCAGCCAATACGCAGAAGCGAAATATTGGCCGAAAAGTCGGTGGCGGGATTGGTGCCATCGCGGGCGGCGTTGCCGGTGCATCAGGCGGTGCTGAGGGGGCCGCAATCGGCGCTGCGGCAGGCTCCATTATCCCCGGCATCGGGACGATCGCCGGAGGCGTGATTGGTTTTCTCGTCGGGATGGGAAGTGGCGTTGCACTGGGCGCAACCGCTGGCGGAAGCCTGGATGGTGAGGTGCTTGATGAGTATCTCTGTTATGACTGCCTGCTGACATTCGACGATTAAACATCTATTGGTTCTGGCCCAGCCACCATTCCGTGTTTTGCTATTTAACCTCGCTTTTCCTGCTGTCGCCCTGTCGCTTCCCGCGACAGGGCCAGGCTTTATTTTCATGCTTTCACTCTGGCTCGTCACGGAGCGCTGGATCGCTGCCCCATCACTCTCGGGCATCATGGGGACACACCCTGTCCGTTTCCCTTCCTGAAAGTGATGTAAAAACCATCAATTTTGCCCACCAGCGCCCGTGGTGACAGGTGTCGGGCTACCAGGAAAAATATTTTTCGCTGTGTCCATACCCTGTCCGCGCCCCTCTTTATCATAACCACATGTTTCTCATGGCATTAAAACAGAGTCTTTTATGCCTCAGACTGAACGCCGTCATGAACGGCTTGCTGACAGGCTGACGCAAATTATTCGCCGCCTGTTCGCAGGGGAAAATCTCAATATGCGCCATCTTGCAGAAGAGTTTGGTGTTTCTGTCCGTACCCTGCGCCGGGATCTCTGCGAGCGCCTGACCGGGCTGGATCTGGAATATGGCGAGGGTCACTGTCGTCTGGCGAGTGCCGACAGTATCAGGCAACGCGAGAGGAACGGGCTGACGCTTGCCCGGCAAAGCGATATGAAAGCGCTGTTTCCGGGGCTGGATCTTCGCCTGGCCGGTGCGCTGCTGGATGAAACTGAACATAGCCCCTGCTGTATCTGGCCCCCGGTGGCACTGACTGCGGGTTCATTTACCGGGATTTTCAGCCATCTCGTCACTGCGATTAACCGGCGTAACCGTATCTCTCTGCTGGCGGAAGGGCAGCGCTGTGAGTGCCTCGCGCCTTACCGTCTTATCTGTCTGGATCGCAACTGGTATCTGGCGGGTGAGCTGTGGAATGACATTGCCGTGTTCCCGCTGGCCGAGATCCAGGATGTGGCAGTGCTGGCCGACACTTATACACGCAGCGAAGCGCTCTGTCGTCTTACTCGTCACCCCAACTTTATTAATGCCTTACCCCATTACCGGTTTATCCGGGATCTGCTTGCCACCTTTAAATCCGGCCCGTTGCCGAACGGTGCCGACAAATAAACGCTGATGATTCAGCACAACACGACCGGATGGAGTTCACTGCCGGTTTATCTGAACGAAAAGGAGAACATCATGAAAATCCAGAAAATCACGCTTCGCCTCTGCCATGCCGGACGTCGCTGCCCGGACTGCGGCTCATCGGACGATATCATTCCGTGGGGTGACGGCTGGATGTGCCGCGACTGCGGCTGTGAGTGGGGAAAAAATAACGGTTACTGAGCCAGGGAGCACTGTCATGGGATTCTGGGATAGAGCGGGTCAGCTCGCGCTCAGCGCAGCAAAAGAAGGACTGAACACCGTCCGGGACATGAAGGAAACGCACGATCAACTGGAAGGGAAAAGCAGCTCACAGCTGGAGCAGATCGCGGATAGCCGAAAGGTGGGCGAGATTGAACGGCGGCTTGTCCGCAAGATCCTGCGCGATCGCGGTGAAAGATAATTGTCTGCGTTATCCGGGGCCTTTTACGGCCCCGTTTTTATTGAAGGAAATAGACAGAAATGAAGATGAAAAACAGGATCACATAAGGGTTATTGGTCGCATCGCTGATGGCGGCCAGCGCCGGAGCATGGGCTGCGGCAAAGACTGCCGTGGATGCCCAGACCTGCATGGATGACAGTTGCCCGTATCCGAGCGATCTATATAAATCCGATCCGGTCTACACCCACGATATTGAGAGCAATTTAAGTGCGGCGGGAATGACAAACCTGATTGGTCCCTCGGGCAAACTGGCCGGACCGGAAGGTCCGTTGTCACCCGTACAGATTGAGGGCAAGACCTGGCTGAAGAGTATGGTGTGCGAGGCGGGTAATTGCGGCTATCACTATTTCAACTTCCTGTATCAACCTGATAGTCATCAGTTACTGGGGTACTATTTCGATGGTCAGGGAGTCTGGATCGGTAAACCCAATAACGAAGAAGCCAGTATCCTGACAGACGGTGAAATAACAACTGGCCCCGGCGAGGCCGGTACAGCACCGGTTGCCGCTGCACCCGCTTCCGCGCCTGCATCAGCGGATGCGCCACCAGCCAATACCATCTGGACGTTCAGCAATAACGGCACGACGCTCTGGCAGGCCTGTGGCGGTCAGAACAGTACCTGTGTGATTGTGGGAAATTCAAAATGGTACGTTGCGGTGCTGAACCGTCGCTCGGCGACTGGCTGCGCATTCGGTGACTTTTATGTCGCCGACCGGAGTTCAGCGGCGTGGCACCGGTACGACACCGGCACCTGTAGCGCCGATGCCTACATTCAGCAGGGCAGCATCAGCCACGGTCAGTATTCGTCAGTCGATATTCTTATCAACGGGTCGCTGGTGAAACAGTTCCCTATTGGTTACTGGTCGGCACAGAAATCCTTCTCCGGTGGCAACCGACCTTCCGGGTCGAAAACGAAACAAAACAACCAGCACTAACCCCTTCAGCCATCATCACCCCGGCCTCTGTTGCGTCAGCAGCAGGGGCCTTTTTGTTTTTAAGGAGTCTGATATGTCTCAATCTTTACGCCTGCCCGACGGGCCGTTTACCCGCGCTGAGGCCAGCGCGGTTGCCGCCTGCTATCAGAATGTCGCCATCGAAGATGATCAGCAGACCCACTTTCGTCTGGTCGTTCGTGATACTGACGGAAGTCTTATCTGGCGGGACTGGAATTTTGCTGCCGGAGCTGGTCAGGGACTGAACCGCTTTATCGCCGACTACGGCATTCGTAAGGCGTTCGCGTGAACAACGAACGCCGCAAACGCCTGACTCTGCTGGCACAACACGTCACTGAACTGAAAGACGATGTGCAGGCTGTGCTCGATGAGGAAGAGGATGCCTTTAATAACCTGCCGGAAGGCTTACAGAATGGCGAGCGCGGCGATGCGATGCAGACGGCCATTGCTGCACTGGATGCGGCAGTCTGCGCACTGGAGGAGGCCAGTGACTAGCTGACGGAAGCGCAAATGTAGCCTTCAGCCACAGCGGGCATAACCTGCCCACAACCACACCATCAGACCATGTTCCCGCCAGGAGCATGGTCTTTTTTATACCGTTACCCCACTACCGAGGAATAAATCATGCGATTAGCCAGCCGCTTCGGGCGGATAAACCAGATACGCCGTGACCGTCCATTAACCCATGAAGAACTGATGCAGGTGGTCCCCAGCGTGTTCAGTGAAGACCGCCACGAATCCCGCAGTGACCGATACGCTTACATCCCCACCATCACGTTGCTGGAAAACCTGCAACGCGAAGGGTTTCAGCCGTTCTTTGCCTGCCAGTCCAGAGTCAGGGACCCCGGCAAGCGTGAACACACCAAACATCTGCTGCGACTGCGTCGTACCGGGCAGATTACCGGTATGCAGGTGCCGGAGATTATTTTGCTCAACAGCCACGATGGTTCCAGTTCGTACCAGATGCTGCCGGGGTACTTCAGAAGCGTCTGTACCAATTCGCTCGTCTGCGGTCAGTCGTTTGGTGAAATCCGCGTGCCGCACCGGGGAGACGTGGTGGAGAAGGTCATCGAAGGGGCTTACGAGGTGCTCGGCGTGTTTGACCGCGTGGAGGAAAAACGCGAGGCCATGCAGTCGCTGCAACTCCCGGCCACGGCGCAGCAGGCCTTTGCCAGAGCCGCGCTGACCTACCGCTTTGGCGAGGACCACCAGCCGGTGACTGAAGCGCAGATTCTGGCACCCCGCCGCTGGCAGGACGAATCCGGCGACCTGTGGACGGTCTACAACCGCATCCAGGAATCGCTGATTAAAGGCGGTCTGTCGGGCCGTTCAGCTCAGGGGAAACGCAGTCACACCCGCGCCGTGAAAGGCATTGATGGCGACCTCAGGCTCAATCGCGCCCTGTGGGTGATGGCCGAAGAACTCCAGCAGGCGCTGAGCTGATATCCGGCAGCACCGCATCCCTTTTCCCTTTATTCATTTACAGCGAGATTTCATCATGCAACACACCACACCCGCACATCAGCCGCAACCTGACCGCACCGCTATCACGGCCAGCCTTGTTCCCGACGAAGAACGAATCGCCTTCTGGGGTCGTCGCTTTGGTCGCGTCCGCCAGTGGGTATTTCTGGAGCCACGGGTATTTGCCTGGCTTGACCTCTGGAGCACCGACTATCAGGGCGGCATCTGGGATTTTCACATACTGTCGAATGGCGGCGCGTTTCTGACACCGCCGGAGCTGGAGAGCTACACGCTGTTTAACGAACACAACGGCAATGATGCCGAACTCAGCACTGAAGCCACCGGTATTGCCGTCTGCCTGATGGCCTGGAGTCACCATGCCTGCCGTACCGGTTGCCAGGCTATCAGTGAACACTACTACCGCCTGCGCGATTACGCGCTGGCCCATCCTGAATGTAGCGGCATTATGCAGCTGATTGACTGAGGAGACTCCCTTATGAACACAGCACTATCGCTGGTTTCCGCCCAGCCCGATGAAGTCCCTTCTTCCGCTCTGACCCCAGGCGCACGGCGCATCATCCGCCAGGCGCTGTCGATACTGGAACAGCACCTGCGCCAGCCTGGTGTGTCGCTCCTCTCGGCAGAGGAAACCCGCGACTGGCTGCGCCTGAAAATGGCCGGACTGGAGCGGGAGGAATTTATGGTTCTGTTCCTGGATAACCAGCATCAGCTACTGGCCTGTGAAACCCTGTTCACCGGCACTCTCAGCCACGTTGAAGTCCATCCCCGTGAAATCGTGAAGACGGCCCTGCGCCATAACGCCGCAGCGGTGATCCTGGCGCACAATCACCCCTCCGGTACACCAGAGCCCAGCAAGGCGGATCGGCTTATCACGACCAATGTGCAAAACACATTGTTACTGGTGGGTGTGCAGACCCTCGATCACTTCATTGTCGGCCACCGGGAAATTGTTTCGTTTGCTGAGAGAGGCTGGTTGTAATCATGAAAATCGTCACCAGAGCCGCTGCAATGGCGATACATCAGCAGCATCCCGGCTCACGTCTCTTTCGTTACTGCACGGGCAAATACCAGTGGCATGGTGGTGCGAACCACTATATCGGGCAGGACGTTCTGGATATTCCCGGCGTACTGGCTGTCTTTGCCGAACGCCGCCAGGATCGGCACGGACCGTATGCACTGCTGCGCTGCGTGACCCTGAATTAATCCTATTTAAGGAAAACTAAAAATGGAAATAGATAAAACTACATCCACGCCAGTATGGGGACTACGGAACGACGTCTTCCCGTCATTTGGCGCTCGATTAGTTCAGGAGGGTAATCACCTGCACTATCTGGCTGACCGGGCGGGTATTTACGGTGAATTTACCCCGGCGCAACTACAGATACTGGATGCCGTATTCCCGAAGTTTATCAAACGAATGGAAGTAGCTTTGCGCTCTGGCGCACTCAATCCGCGCGAGGCCAGACGCTTTACGACTGAACACCGTGGCATAACCTGTGAAGCCGATACGTGCGGATCATTCGGCTACGTTTATCTTTCGCTTTACCCAACCATCGTTAAAAGCTGACCGGCATCCCCCTCAATATCTGTTTACCAACGGAATTCCATTATGCAAACCCAATACAACCCCCCACACCGGGCGACCCCGTCACAGCCGTCGCCTGTTGAAATCTGGCAGAAAATGCTGACCCATTTGCTGGCTAAGCATTATGGCCTCACGCTCAACGACACGCCGTTTAGCGAAGAGAAGGTGATTCAGGAACACATTGACGCCGGTATCACACTGGCGAGCGCCGTTAACTTTCTGGTGGAAAAGTATGAGCTCGTTCGTATCGATCGCAAGGGAATTAGCTGGCAGGAACCATCACCCTATCTCCGGGCTGTCGATATTCTGCGGGCGCGACAGGCCACTGGCTTGCTAAATCAGTGCAAAAAACGCAAATGTAACCAGCCAGATGGTTGATTCAAAACATGATAAATGACGTAACCCGTGCCCGTTTAAAGCGGGCAATAAATGTTATTATACTAAAACATAAAAACAGGCGAGGCTGGTGTAATGAGAATCGACAAACTTTCACTGCTTAACTTTCGTTGCTTTAGACAGCTCGATATTACTTTTGATGAGCACATTACGATTCTGGTTGCACCGAACGGCGCGGGCAAGACGACAGTGCTGGATGCGGTGCGCCTGGCGCTGTTCCCCTTTATTCGTGGTTTTGATGCCAGCCTCTACGTAAAAGATAAATCACTAGCGATCCGTACCGAAGATGTACGTCTGGTTTTCCGCCCCGAAGCGCTGAATATGGAAATGTCGTCTCCAGCCATGATTACAGCTACCGGAGAATGGGAAAGCGGAAAGACGGCAACCTGGATGCTCGACAAGCGAGGAGAACAGCCGCCGCATGAAGATAAGACGGCGGCGCAGCTTACCCGCTGGGGTGAGCAACTTCAGACGCTGGTGCGTGAAGAGCATAGTTTTCAGCAGGTTGAACTTCCCTTAATGCTTTATCTGGGGACTGCTCGCTTGTGGTATCAGGAACGTTATGAGGCACAGTCTACTGAACAGCGTCTGGATAACAGCGCCTTTTCACGTTTGTCTGGTTATGACGATTGCCTCTCGGCCACATCAAACTATAAACAGTTTGAGCAGTGGTATAGCTGGCTATGGCTTAGCTACCGTGAACATCAAATCACACAACTTGAATCACCTTCAGCAAAGTTAAAAGAAGGTGTTCGTGTTCAGCGGATGAAAGAAGCCATTCAAGCTATCCAGCAAGCCATTAACTGTCTGACGCAGGAAGTGACTGGCTGGCACGATCTGGAATACAGCTCCAGCCATAACCAGCAACTGGTGATGAACCATCCGCAGCACGGCAAGATTCCCTTAGCCCAGCTTAGCGATGGCCTGCGTAATGCCGTTGCGATGGTAGCAGATATCGCGTTTCGCTGTGTCAAACTCAACCCGCATTTACGCAATGAAGCCGCCTTAAAAACCCAGGGAATTGTGCTGATCGATGAAGTTGATATGTTCCTGCATCCAGCCTGGCAGCAGCAAATTATCCAGTCTTTGCGCAGCGCATTTCCGCAGATCCAGTTTATTGTTACGACCCATAGCCCGCAGGTGCTCAGTACGGTAAAACGCGAATCCATTCGCCTGCTTGAGCAGGATGAGAATGGCAACGGGAAAGCGTTGACGCCGCTCGGGGCGACCTACGGCGAGCCAAGTAACGATGTACTGCACAGCGTGATGGGCGTCGATCCGCAACCTCCGGTTAAGGAGAAGGCCGATCTGCAAAAGCTGACGGCATGGGTGGATCAAGGGAAGTTCAACGAGCCAGAAGCACAGCAACTGATGGCTGCATTGCAGGTGGCGCTGGGTGATCAACATCCGCAACTCCAACGCTTACAGCGCAGCATTGCCCGGCAGAACCTGCTGAAAGGGAAGGCACAATGAGGCATGTGATCAAAACTCGCCGGGGGACAGATGCCTTACTCACTGCAAATGAAAATCCACCACAAGATTCGGATCAATCGACCCGTCGCTGGCATCGCTTTGGTCGTGAGAATAAAGCAGCCTTAATGACTCTGCTTCTCAATGAGCAATATCACCTTTGCTGTTACAGCGAAATCCGTGCTGATTTGCGTGGCCTCGGCTATCACATTGAACACGTCGAAAATAAAAGCCAGCAGCCAGTGCGAACCTTCGATTATCAAAATCTCGCAGCCAGCGCGTTAGACTCTGAGAATGGCTTGCCCCAGCTTGGCATCAACGCGTTCGGTGGTCATGCACAGGGAAAGAATAAATCTGTGGATATGGCAAAGTTTATTCATTGCCACCTACCTGACTGTCCCCGTTATTTTGCTTACCTTTCTGATGGTCGGATCGTTCCTGCTGATGAGCTAAATGCACAAGAGACGGAGAACGCGCAATACACCATTGATCTATTGAACCTGAACAGCGGATTCCTTCAAACGGAACGCCGTAATCATTGGGAAGAGTTGGAACAGCTTTTTGATGAACATATTGAGAAAGGCTGGGATCTGCACCAATTACTTCAGCTTGATCTGGTCCCTTCGCCAGATCATAAACTACATGAATTCTTCTGCATTACACGTCAGTTTTTCCAGCAAGAAGCTGAACAGGTATTACAGGATTACGCTCCCGAATTGATGTAACAGCACCATCCCATTCCTGATTCAGGGCGACAGTATTATTTATTGCGAGTCGCCTTCCTGATTTACTCCCTCAAGATTTATTCACCTTTATTTCTCTGCATAATGCGCCTGCCACTCCCGGCAGGCGTGTTTGCTTTTATACGGACGAAAAATTATGCAAACAGAAGCTGAAGTGTTAACCGATCATAACGAACTTATCTGCTCGACAAATATTGAACGGATCGTCACCGGGCGGAATGCTGCACTGAAACAGATTGAAGCCGTGATCCACCAGCTTGATGAGATTTCCCGACTGACATCCGGTATTGGCGGCAACACAGCGGAGCACTGGGCGATGCGACAAGGTCGTGCTTTTGACTGCTGGTTGATGCAGGCAACGGACAAAGCTCTGCCAGTTATCGCCCGCAATATCGATCGCAGCATCTGGCGCGATCTGATGCTGAAATCCGGGATGTTAACCCTGATGGACGCTGAAGCCCGTAGTCAGTGGGCGAAAGATCTGGAGGAGGGCGATCTTCCGGCCATCAGCGAAGCCAATATCCTGAGTACCTTTGAGCAGTTGCACCATAACAAGCAGGATGTTTTTGAACGCGGCATTATCAATGTGTTCAAAGGGTTGTCGTGGGACTACAAAACCAATAACCCTTGCTACTTCGGCAAGAAGATCATCGTTAACAATCTGGTGAAACATGACCGATGGGGCTACAGCCTGAACTGGGGCTGGCGGCGCGATCAGCTCGCCGATCTGGAGCGGATGCTCTACCTGCTTGATGGGAAGACCATTCCCGACAACCGGCATGATGTCTCTATCCGGTTTATGGACTTTGTGCGCGACAACCCGCATCAGCAGGTCTTTGAGGATGATTTATTCTCTATTCGCTATTTCCAGAAAGGCAGCGGACATATCACGTTCAAGCGTTTGGATCTGGTGGAGAAGATGAATGACATCGTGGCGAAGCACTTTCCGGGGATGTTGCCTGCAAAATGAGACATGATGTTTTTATAGGCATCTCTATGCTAATCTTAATAGGAGTTATTAAATGTTATTAAAGGAGATAATCCCTATGGGTTCGCTTACCAAACAAACCATCAGCGCACAGATACCAGTGGAGTTGGCTGCTGCTGTTGAAAATCTGGCAATTGAGTTAGATCGTTCTAAGAGCTGGATTATTAAGGAAGCGTTGACCAATATGCTGGCCGAAAGAGAACGGCGTCATCAGAGTATCCAGGCCGGTCTTGCTGATGTGGATGCCGGTCGTGTGGTGAGTCATTCGGACATGGTGGATTTCGCTAACCGTTTAAAGAAAGCCTGATAGATGAAAATTTACTGGACGCGTAAAACTCAGGATGACCTGGAACGCATCTACCGTTTTGCCCTTCAGTATAGCCGCCAGCACGCCGATGACGTTTTGGATCGCCTGATTACTGGGTGCGCTGGCCTTGCTGCGCATCCGGCAATTGGCGTACAGCAGCCTCGGTATGAACCTCGGGAAGTCCGAAAAGTGTTATTTGATGATTACGAGGTTCACTGCGAACTTCGTGACAATGATATCTATATCGTGGATCTCTGGCATACAAAAGAAGAACGCTGAAGAGATTTTCTTTTCGTTCACGAGCGCTGGTTACTGAGTAAAAACACAATTTTGTGTCTTTACTCATTTATGTGTTTTAATGGCACTTTCTGCCTCCTTCTGAAGGATGGATGCCATGTTACAGAATAACATCAAACAGCTTCGTACCCAGCTATCTATCACCCAACGCGAACTGGCATTTATGGTTGGCACCAGTCAGCAGCAAATTCAGCGTATCGAAAGTGGAAAGGTTGCAGCCCGACTGGGGCTTGCGCAGGCAATATGTTCAGCGCTGGATAAACCGCTAAATGCCGTCTTTCCTGGTGGCGAAAACACACTGAAAAAAGTGCGCAGTCAGTATAGTTGTAGCGATGAGGAACTGGAAAATATCGCGACCAGTGGCATCGAAATGGACTGCAATCTCTGGACCGTAAAACTTTGGCTACAGGGGCAGCAGGATTATCTGCTATTGCCTATATCTTCTGCGGATAAGCGGCGATTCTATTATTATTTTCAGGAACAGACCGCCCCTAATATAGAACGTTTCTTTGTTTTTAATTCCGAGCAGCATCGCTACGCTTTAAACATACGTGAAGTGGTATTTCATCAGTTTCTGGCTGATGGTTTACCAACAATCGTTGACGAAGAGGATGACTACGAGGACGATTATTTCAATGTTCATATCACTCTGGTAAACGGTGGGCCAGTGATTCCGTTGAGTGTTGAGTCTGATGCGCCACAAAATGAGGAGGCGGGTGATATCGGTCAGTTGAACGCGTTCTTTGAAATACTGGATTGTGAGCCTGAGACAACAGATCGCTACATGATAACTGATGAGGATGGGGAGGATGCTTTTATCCGTATTGGTTCTATCGCGATGGTGCGAGTTGCGCTTGACGTGTTGGAACCAGTAGAAGACGATGATGAGTAGTATTAAATGAATTGATTTCTTAAGAAATGGTGCTGAGTATACATGTGAGTATACAAAGCAACTGCGTATTTTTATAAATCCATTGATTTCATGTTGTTATGCTGAAAATCGCGGTGCGGCCTTCGCACTCACCCTCTAAACACCTCTTTCCTGTGCCACTCCACAAACCCTTCTTTTGGATAATTCTCGCGTATCATCGGTAGAGCAATCTTCTTCCCGGAAAAATCCCAGAATAGTTTGCCCACCATACCGCTGCCATTCACGGCGGGCGACACCTGAATTCGCATACTCTCATCCAGCCCAATCGAACCTTTATCAAAGGCTTTATGGTGGATTGCGCACAGCGCCAGGCCGTTTGAAATCTCGCACGGGCCGCCGTGCTGTTTCCATTTGATATGGGCGGCTTCCAGGGCGACAGAGGTGCTGTCGTGGCGCATATTGAAGCCACAAATGGCGCATTCATAGTTATAGGCACGCAGAACCTGCTGGCGGAACAATGGGTCCCGCTGTTTGCGGATTTGCAGGATATCAAATCCCAATTCATCCGCGATCTCTTCCTGAATGCTTTCGGTGAAGTGCGCCTCGAGGATTTGCTGGGCCAGGGCGTTAATGAGGTTGTTGCTCTTTTTCAGCAGGGCAAAATGTTGTTCATCAAAGCCTCCGGCAACGTTATGCGTCACCAGTTCTCCGGCAGGGGGCTGTTTGCTGCTGCCGGACGTTGAACAATGCTCCGCGTTTTGTAGCTCCCAGAACCCATCTCCCTGTAAGCGCCAGAAGGGCATATCCGGGCGGTACTGTGCGCGCTGTGGCCCAAATCGCTCCAGCAGGCTATGCAACGGGTCGCGAACTTCCGTACCGTAGTCAAACAGGCGACTGTGACCCTGCTGATAACCCGCCAGTACATGAAGCAGCAGCAGAGGCTTGTGTGGCGCACGCTGCTCGCCTTTACGCCAGATGGTGATGTCGGCAATTGCCTGTTGCAGGGTTTTACTGGAACTCATTGATTTCATTATCAGGTAAATAATTGCGATGATGCTCGCAAAATATCACCGGATCAAGAGGAGTGAGGCCGATACACTATCGACGTCACTTTATCACTTGCCGTTATTTCAGAAAGCCTTTGGTTAAAGGAACTTGACCCATGAATGAACTACCCGACACGCTGCCGCGCGAGTACATCATCAAGGCCATTCACGCCTATGACTCGGGCTTCTCGCATCGTTTCAAAGAGGCACGGCTTTATGAGCTGGAATTTCAGGGGCGTCGCTATCCGTCAAAAGCTATTGCCGGAATTGCGGCGACGCTTTTGACGGGCAAAGCGTTTACCCCTCAGGATTTCTCCGGCGGTATCAGTTCGAAATGCGTCAGATTATTGATTGAGCAAGGTTTTCACATTGTTCAGGATAAAAATCGTGCTGCGGCGGTGAGCGACACGCTCTTCCCTGAAGAGCTCGAGGCGCAAACTGAATATATAGAAGGGGCAGCAACTCAGGTGACTGTGAATCGCTATGAGCGCGACCGCAATGCCCGACAGGCAGCGCTTCGCCACCACGGCTATCAGTGCAAAGTATGTGGCATCGATATGTCAAAGGTATACGGTAAGATTGCCGAAAGATTTATCCATGTTCATCACCTGGTCTCTCTATCGGTAATAAAAGAAGACTACCGCCTTGATCCCATCAATGACCTGATCCCTGTGTGTCCAAATTGTCATGCTATGCTGCACCGGCGCATGCCGCCGTATACCCCAGAAGAACTGAAAAATATACTGTGCTAAACGCTAATAAAGGCGCCCGCAGGCGCCTCAATGACAATCACACTCTCACCCCTTCAATGCTTTCCCCGTAATCACCTCTATAAACTCCAGCACCTGCTTTTGCTTGCGCGCGGAGAGCTTTTCTACTTTGCGCAGGGATTGCATCAGTTCTGACTCTTCGGGCTGGGGCTTTTGGGCGGTGAGCACGATGCAGCCTTGCATTACGCACACATCAACGCGGGTGCCGGTGTCGAATCCGGCGGCTTTCAACCACTGCCCCTTCATCACGATGGACGGAAACTGGACGCACTTCACCGGAATATGGCTGTAATCAGGATAACGACTCGCATAACCCACCTTCAGGCGGCGGTTATCTGCGGCGTGCACTTCTGGATCAAACGAAACTGCAATACAATGCGTATCAGTCATGGTGGCTATTCTCCGATAATAGTTACTGCGATTAGCGATGCGCAGGTGTTGGTGCACCTTCGCATCGCACTAATAAAACCCCTGTAAATAACCCCAGTGAACTGGGGGAAGTCCAGATGTAAATACAATGAAATAAGCGCGAATAGCACGCTTTCGGAATAAATAGAAAACTCCTTCATCCCAATAAATCCGGTATTATTCACCGTATAAATTCATTCCCTGTTGCACGCCTCAATATCGCTACGCTCCAGAAAACAACACCGGTTGGCATCAGACCAAAAATGCGATCTAACTCACTGAAGCAAATAGCAAACTCTGAAACAAGCATGTTTTGTACACTTTGCTTTACACTTTTAGTGATGTGAATCACAAATATAAACCCGCGAAGTGATCCGACTCTCACAAATTGGGGTGTACTCATTGAGCAATACATTATGAGCACAGCCTGGAAAGTTAAGTTTTCAGTATTTCCCCTCTCCAGTGACATGCAACGGTGAAGAGCAAATCAAAACGCAAAAAAAAAGTTGTTGAATATGAACGGGTAAAAAAAAGCCATGTGATTTGCATCACTCACATTTACAGCTTTTTAAATTATTGCCAATGATTAATGTTGACCGTGCTATTTCCATAATCAATCAAATCTTGCATAGTGCCTGCACATTATTTCTCCCCCTGGTTCAGGAGGTGAATAGTTATATTTCATCAAGGCTTACTGATGAACCCGATATGCTTTACTTCACATTAATACGTACATGACCACTGTTACTGGAGAAACAAAATGAATTATCCGGCAGAACCCTTCCGTATTAAAAGCGTTGAAACTGTATCTATGATCCCGCGTGATGAGCGCCTTAAGAAAATGCAGGAAGCGGGTTACAATACTTTCCTGTTAAACTCGAAAGATATTTATATTGACCTGCTGACCGACAGTGGCACCAACGCGATGAGCGATAAGCAGTGGGCCGGAATGATGATGGGTGATGAAGCCTACGCGGGCAGCGAAAACTTCTATCATCTGGAAAGAACCGTACAGGAACTGTTTGGCTTTAAACATATTGTTCCGACTCACCAGGGCCGCGGTGCAGAAAACCTGTTATCGCAGCTGGCAATTAAACCAGGGCAATATGTTGCCGGGAATATGTATTTCACCACCACCCGTTATCATCAGGAAAAAAATGGTGCGGTATTTGTCGATATCGTTCGTGACGAAGCGCACGATGCCGGTCTGAATATTGCGTTTAAAGGTGATATCGATCTTAAAAAATTACAAAAGCTGATTGATGAAAAAGGCGCTGAGAATATTGCCTATATCTGCCTGGCGGTGACGGTGAACCTCGCGGGCGGACAGCCGGTCTCGATGGCGAACATGCGCGCGGTGCGTGAACTGACGGCAGCACACGGCATTAAAGTGTTCTACGATGCTACCCGCTGCGTGGAAAACGCCTACTTCATCAAAGAGCAAGAGCAGGGCTTTGAGAACAAGAGCATCGCAGAGATCGTCCATGAGATGTTCAGCTATGCCGACGGTTGTACCATGAGTGGTAAAAAAGACTGTCTGGTGAACATCGGCGGTTTCCTGTGCATGAACGATGACGAAATGTTCTCTTCTGCCAAAGAGTTAGTCGTGGTCTACGAAGGGATGCCATCTTACGGCGGCCTGGCAGGACGTGACATGGAAGCCATGGCGATTGGCCTACGCGAAGCTATGCAGTACGAATATATTGAGCACCGTGTGAAGCAGGTTCGCTATCTGGGCGACAAACTGAAAGCCGCAGGCGTACCGATTGTTGAACCGGTTGGCGGTCACGCGGTATTCCTCGATGCGCGTCGCTTCTGTGAGCATCTGACGCAGGACGAGTTCCCTGCGCAAAGCCTGGCTGCCAGCATCTATGTGGAAACTGGCGTACGCAGTATGGAGCGCGGAATTATCTCTGCGGGTCGTAATAATGTGACCGGCGAACATCACAGACCGAAACTGGAAACCGTGCGTCTGACTATTCCACGCCGCGTTTATACCTACGCGCATATGGATGTGGTGGCTGACGGCATCATTAAACTTTACCAGCATAAAGAAGATATTCGCGGGCTGAAGTTTATTTACGAGCCGAAGCAGCTACGCTTCTTTACTGCACGCTTTGATTATATCTAAATTATTTTTATGGCCCCATCACTGATGGGGCTTTTTTGTTTTCTTTTTCCATGAACAGGAAGCCTTTGCGGTGCCCGTTACCGTGACATAACTAAAAGAAGCAAACCCTGATTCCGACATTTTTATTATCCGCATGATGTACAAATGACAGCTGTAATTATAACGAATAGTCTACAGGAACATTTATCATGGATATTAATGCCATTGAGCGACAGAGTAGTACCCCCGGACTGATTAGCGGAACCATGTTGGTTATTGCAACCGTTGTGGGTGGCGGGATGTTTTCCCTGCCGATTGCGATGGCCGGCGTATGGTTTCCCGGCGCCGCTGTTATTCTTCTTTTTATTGCCATCATGATGTTATTAACCGGTCTGATGCTGGTCGAAGTTAACCTGCATTATGGCGCTGGTGCCAGTTTTAATACCTTTACCCAGGATTTATTAGGCCGAAAGTGGAATATCGTGGTCGGTATCGCTTTCGGCTTTGTGCTGTATATTCTGACCTATGCTTATATTTCTGGTTCGTCAGCGGTGATGGCGCAAACCGTGTTCAAATACAGCGGTGTGCGCTTTCCGGCGAATATCTCGGTGGTGATCGTCAGTATGCTGGTCGGGGCGATTGCCTGGTACAGCTCACTGCTGGTTGGGCGCATCACTACCGTGTTGATTATCGGTAAGTTTATCGCGTTCTTTGCCACTTTCTCCGGGCTGGTGGGTCATATTGAGGTGGCGAAACTTGTCGACAGCGTGGCGGTGGCGATGCCCAACTCACAGTACTTGCCGTATATCCTGATGACGCTGCCGTTCTGCATTATCTCGTTTGGTTTTCACGGTAACGTGCCGAGCCTGGTCAAACTGTATGGCAAGGGCGGTGTCTCACATATTACGCGTTCGATTATCATCGGCACGCTGTTTGCCCTGCTGCTGTATATCTTCTGGCTGGGCGTCACGATGGGCAACATCAGCCGTTCCTCGTTCCCGCCGATTATCGCCAAAGGCGGCAATATTGACGTGTTTGTCGAGGCGATCAGTGAACTGTTCACCAGCCGCTATATGGACCTGATCCTGACCTTCTTCGGCAACTTCGCGGTGGCCAGTTCCCTGCTGGCGGCAACCCTCGGTCTGTTCGATTACATCGCCGACCTGTTTCATTTCCCGGATAACGGCGTGGGCCGCCTGAAAACTGCGCTGGTGACCTACTTCCCGCCAGCCGCCGTGTGCTTCTTCTTCCCGAACGGTTTTGTGCACGCAATCGGCTATGCCGGTCTGGCCTTTACTATCTGGAGCGTGATCCTGCCGCCGTTCCTGGTGAAAGCCGCGCGGAAGCGTTTTCCGACTGCCACGTATACAGCGCCCTGCAACAACACCGTGCTCAACCTGGTGATTATCTGCGGAGCGGTTGTCTACCTGACAGTTGTTCTTGACGTATTGGGTCTGCTGCCAACGTTTCGTTAGACGGAGTCAAAATGAAAAACGTGTTGTCTGTTCAGTCGTCAGTCGTTTATGGCTATGCCGGGAATAAGGCCGCGGTGTTGCCGATGCAGCTCTCGGGTATCGATGTCTGGCCGTTTTACACCGTACAGTTTTCCAACCATACCCAGTACGGGATGTGGCAGGGGATGGCGATGCCGCACGGTGAGTTGAGTGCGATCATCAGCGGGCTGGACGATCTGCAAAAGCTCGCCCAGTGCGATGCCGTGTTGTCGGGTTATCTCGGTGATAAACGTCACTGCGAAGAGGTAAAGCACGCGGTTACCACCATTCGTCAGCGTAACCCACAGGCGCTCTACTTTTGCGATCCGGTGATGGGTGATCCGCAAAAAGGCTGCATTGTCGCGCAGGGTGTGGAGGCCTTTTTTGTCGATGACGCCATTCAACTGGCCGACATAATGGGACCAAATCTCTATGAACTGGGTGTGCTGACGGGCAGACAACTGCGTAGTTTTGACGAAGTAGTGGAAGCGGCGCAGCAACTGGTGGCGTGGGGCGTGAAGAAGGTGCTGGTGAAACATCTCGGCGACTGCTCGCGTGATAAGCAGGCGTTTGAAATGCTGCTGGTGACACCGGAACAGACGTTACACATTGCCCGGCCGCTGTATACCTTTGCCAAAATGCCGGTGGGTGTTGGGGATCTGATTTGCAGTGTGATGTTGGCTTCGTTGCTGAATGGCTTTGAGGATAAACAGGCGCTGGAGCGAACGACAAGTGTTGTCGATGCAGTCATGCGGCTGACGAAAGAGCGCGACTCGTATGAACTGCGGCTGATAGACGCGCGTCATCAGATTATGGATCCACAGGTTCGCTATCAGGCAACGGTGATCTGACGCCGCAAGGGGGCTCTGTGTTTCTGACATTGCTGAGGCTTCAGCATCCGTTGGTCTACCGTTTTGCGTGGCTGCGTATTTGGGTTGTGATGTTAAAAGCGTGCGGACTGCGTAAGAGAAAGGGGTGAGCATGTTACGCCGCTGTCGCTGCCGGATGCGGCTCGCGCCTTATCCGGCCTACAAATGAGCGTGAAACGCAGGCCTACAAATAAGTGTGAAACGTAGGCCTGATAAGCGAAGCGCCATCAGGCATAAGTGCCAGGTATTACACGCGGAAGTAGCGTGGTGGAATCAACGCGGAAAAGGCGTCGAACTTCTTCACCATCTTTTTCCAGAACAACATAACAATAATCCTCGATTTGAAACATCGGCGCTATTTTAGTCAGCGCCGACAAATCGTAAAGTCTGTTGCCTCGTTCCGTTCCCGGGGCGGTGTAAACCTTTTTGGTCACTGTGTCGTCAAATACGATTGCCGCGAATTTGACGGGGTTGACAATGGTTTACGCCATAAACCAGTAATAAAACAGACCGACTTTCAGGCCGAGGATCACAATGTAGGCGCAGCAGTATTTCATGGTGCCAGACATAATCTGGTTGGCCTGACCGTCCATTTTGGTGGCAGAAACCGCGATGGCGATGCTTTGCGGCGAAATCATTTTCCCCCCCGTAGCGCCAGAGGTATTGGCCGCCGCCAGCCAGTTAGGATCGATATGTAACTTGCTGGCGGCAATGGTTTGCAGCTTGCCGAACAGAATGTTCGAGTTGGTATCGCTGCCGGTAACGAACGTGCCCAGCGCGCCAATTACCGGGGCGAGGAATACGTACGAGCTGCCGGTCAGATCGACAATCGACTGGGCCAGCGTGGAGATAATCCCGCTGAGATCCATCACCGTGGCCAGCGCGACGATCGCCATAATGGCGACGATAGAGTTTTTAAGCTGGAAAATCGTTTTGATAAATACTTCCAGCATCCCACGTGCGGACGCTCCCTGAATAAAACCGCCGATAATGGTCGCAAAGATGATCAGCATCCCCGGCGTGGTCACCCATTCCACTTTCAGCGCCATCGTTTTGCCGTCAGCGAGCGTGAAATGCAGCACCGAAGCCAGTTGGGACGCTGCGCCTTTTATTGTCGGGAACAGCGGCGAACACAGCAGGATAAACACAAAAATAAACAGATAAATAGAGCCAACCCGGAACAACACTTTTGCCGAGCGCGGCGTGGTTTCGCGGGTATGGCTGACCTCAATGCGCCACTCGGGATCGGTTTTCCCTTTGCGCAGGCGACTGACCATCGCCACGGCAAACAGGCTGACCAGGCTACCGGCAAAGGCGGGTAATTCCGCGCCAAGATGGATGGCGACAAAATATTGCGGAACCAGCGTGGTGATGCCGCAAATCAACGTGATCAGAAATACGCCGCGAATGGCTCTCAGGCCGCCGCCAATAATGCAGACAATCACAAACGGCAGCAGGATATTAAACAGCGCGAGCTGCAAAATAATGGTTCCGCCTAAGGTATAAACCGGCAAATTAACCTGTTCTGCCAGAATAGAAACCGGGATCCCGACCGCGCCAAATGCGGTGGGAACGGTATTTGCTACCAGAGAAGCAATCGCCGCCTTCAGCGGGTTGAATCCCAGCGCAATGAGGATGCCGATCGGAATGGCGACCGCCGTGCCATAGCCCGCCGCGGCTTCCAGGAATCCACCAAAACACCATGAAATCAGCAGCACTTGAATACGCTTATCTTCGCTAATGCTGGCGAGAATATCGCGCAGAATATCCAGCGCTTTGGTTGCCTGCATGACGTTATAACTAAAGATAGCGCCGAGGATCACAATCACAATCGGCCATAATCCCTTCAGTGCGCCATAGCCTATTGCGGCTTGCAGATTCTGTACCGGCATCGCCCAGAATATCGCTGATAGCGCGGCGGTGAATACTAAAGAGATCAACACGGAATAATGGATGGGCATTTTCAATTTCAATATTAAAAATACCATCAGTAGTAACGGAGAGAGTGCCAGGGCAAACATAAAATATTCGTTCATTGCTATTCCTGATTGGTTTATTAAACCTGATTTATATTTATGGTGGAAAGGCTACATTGACGCATAAATAAAATATGTAAACTGAATCGCTTCAGTGAATAAAGTAATTATGATTAATAG
>NZ_JANEWM010000048.1:0-35612 GCF_028069825.1 Citrobacter sp. Igbk 14 | reverse complement strand
CAATAAAAATGATCACAATCTTATCGTATTGATTATCATGGTTATTTTTATTTCAAGTTGATTTATTATCATGCGAGGTAATCTTTATTTACTTTCCTTAGCATTAATTACTATTAAAAAATTTACATAAGTTTTCCTTTTTGGCGCTAAAATACCCATGTCTAAATGTTCATACAGGGAAGGAAACCGTGATGATCAGAAGAACGAAGGAAATAGATGCAATTTTAATCGAACTTAACAAATCAATTGATGCTCATTATAAGTGGCTAGTGAAAATGTTTCGCTGTGTGGTGTCATCAGACGTTACTCAGCCTGATATTACGGGCGATGACGCTCACTTCGTTTGTCAATTTGGGCAGTGGCTCAAAGACCATCCACAGCACGATGATGATGAATGTAGTTATGTCAGCAAGATTAACGCGACTCACGAGAAAATGCATTTGTTAGGCAAGGAATTGCTCTTGGCAATCGTGGAAGAGCGTAGCCATTCATGGCATTTCGACAGTTTCCAGGATGCGTTACTGGCATTTACGTCTGCGGTCATGGACTACAAAATATATTTACTGACTATTCGCAGTAATATTGATGTCTTAACAGGTTTGCCTGGCAGAAGAATGCTTGATGAGTCGTTTGATCAGCAGTTACTCGATGCTGAGCCGCTTAACCTGTACATATTGTTGCTGGATATCGACCGCTTTAAACATGTTAATGATACCTACGGGCATCTGGTTGGTGACATGGTATTGCGTAACCTGGCGTCAAATTTATTATCATGGACTCGATACGATGAGGTTGCCTATCGCTATGGTGGTGAGGAATTCATTGTCATCATCCGAACCAAAACGGACGAGCAGGCGTGCCAGGCAGGGTTGCGTCTTTGTCATCTGATTGGCCAGAAAAAAATCCCTTACCCAGAAGGCGAAATCGGTATAACGGTAACGGCTGGCATTACCAGAGTTCAACAGGGTGAAACGCTGGACAACGGTCTTGGACGTGCTGACAGAGCCATGTATGAGGGGAAACAGACAGGCAGGAATCGCTGCATGTTTATGGATGAAAAAGAAAAAATCACGTTAGTTGGCACCAATGATCAACTGGCACCGCTCGTCAGAGCGTGAATTTTATCAGCGCAGATCGGTTGTAGTTACGTTTCGTTTAACTTCCATTGTGGTTGTCGATGATATGTTAGCCGACTATTCGTTATCTTCGCAGGGAATTGCCAGATAACGGATAAAGCAAAACACAAATCTATCCATGCAAGCATTTACCGCTGGTTTTCCGGCGGTTTTTTTTACCTGTAATTCAGAGAAATGATTCAGGGAAGGGAAGCAGATAAAAAAATGGCCCCTTGTGCAGTTACGCTACAAGGGGCCGGTTCGGTGCAGGACTATCTCCGTTCATCAATCATCCCATCTGTGGCTAAAATACGCGGCCAAGAAACCGGAAAATAAAATAATTCCCAGAACAGCCATAAAAATATTCATATTACCCAGCATAGTAAATGCTCCTTTATCTATGAGTTTCCTCTCTTACCTTAATTTCACCTCGTTAATGACTATAGTAGCAATTCGAACTTAAACAAAGAGTGAACTGTGTGATTATTTCGTCTGAAATGTAAAGTTATGGCCTTTTCTCGTCGAAGAAAATAAATAATAGTGACGAAACGGGTACCCCCATCAACAAATAATCACAATGTTATCCTGTAATCCGTGGCAGCTGTCGGGTTGTCCGGACACAATATGTTGCACGTTTATAATGCAACACTGTGTCATGGTGGTTCAATTCTTCACTCTTACCGTCATGACGATGCTTTCTTTTTATCCGCGCCTCATTGATGATATTTATAATTCTTTGAATTATCTGTTGTTTTTATATCTGGCACTGTTTTTGCCTTATCACTTCTGAACACCCTTAATTTGCACCGTTTTGTCTGCCCGGTAGCACCGGAGCTTTCAGCAAGTCTACTTTCAGGAGTGAAACTATGCAGCGTCGTACATTATTAAAAGCCTTTGCTCTTTCGGCCTCTGTTGTGGCTATGGGGATGAGTTTTTGCGTACAGGCTGCCGACACCATTAAAGTTGGCATCATGCATTCGTTGTCCGGGACAATGGCTATTTCTGAAACACCGCTGAAGGATGTGGCGTTGATGACCATTGATGAGATCAACGCCAAAGGCGGTGTACTGGGGAAAAAACTGGAGCCGGTAGTGGTCGACCCGGCGTCAAACTGGCCGCTGTTTGCCGAAAAAGCCCGTCAGTTGTTAAGCCAGGACAAAGTGGCGGTGGTTTTTGGTTGCTGGACATCGGTTTCGCGCAAATCGGTACTGCCGGTATTTGAAGAGTTAAACGGCCTGTTGTTTTATCCCGTACAGTACGAAGGTGAAGAGATGTCACCTAACGTTTTCTATACCGGCGCAGCGCCCAATCAGCAGGCCATTCCGGCGGTTGAGTATCTGATGAGTGAAGACGGTGGCAGTGCAAAACGTTTCTTCCTGCTGGGGACTGACTACGTCTATCCGCGAACAACCAATAAAATTCTCCGTGCCTGGCTGCATTCAAAAGGCGTTGCGGATAAAGACATTGAAGAGGTTTATACCCCATTTGGGCACAGCGATTACCAGACCATCGTCGCCAGCATCAAAAAATTCTCCGCAGGGGGGAAGACGGCGGTGGTCTCTACCATTAATGGCGACTCTAACGTTCCGTTCTATAAAGAGCTGGCAAACCAGGGCCTGAAAGCGACCGATGTTCCAGTCGTTGCTTTCTCTGTTGGAGAAGAGGAGTTGCGCGGTATTGATACCAAACCCCTGGTAGGCAATCTTGCGGCCTGGAACTATTTTGAATCCGTTGATAATGCCACCAATAAGCAATTTATCGCTGATTACCGCGCCTATGCGAAAGCACACAAACTGCCGAATGCTGATTCTGTGGTCACGAACGATCCGATGGAAGCAACGTATGTTGGCCTGCACATGTGGGCGCAGGCTGTTGAAAAAGCGGGGACGACGGATGTGGATAAAGTTCGCGCAGCCATGGCGGGGCAATCATTCGCTGCACCTTCTGGCTTTACGTTGACAATGGATACAACGAACCACCACCTGCATAAACCCGTCATGATTGGCGAAATCGAAAACAACGGTCAGTTTAACGTGGTATGGCAAACGGATGCCACGGTCCGTGCCCAACCGTGGAGCCCGTATATCGCCGGGAATGATAAAAAATCTGAGCAGCCCGTCAAAACCGCCAGCAACTGATCTTACGCCCTCCTGTGGGAGGGCCCAATAGGAGAACGCTATCATGAAAGCCAGGCGCTTTATTCGTGGTGTGTTGTTGCTGACGTGGCTTTTGCCGTGGATAGCGCAGGCAACAGATGCCGATACTTTCGCTGCGGCCAGTCGGACACAGCAGGCGACATTACTGGAACAATGGGCGATTAACCCCGATGTGCAGCGTTTACCTTTGCTTAATGCCTTGAGTGGCGAAAACCTGCTGACCGATGACGCTAAAAATGCATTCACGATGAACGGTTCGCATGTGCAATCACTGGGGGCGGCCAGCATGCCCAGCGGCGAATTAAAAAAAATCCGCCTGACTAACCGCCTGCGTAATCTGGTGGCTGGCACATTGGCTATTCATCAACTTTTAGGTGACAGTGTCACCTTGAGAATGACTGCCGCCCGGACATTACTGCGTGAAGCACTGCCAGACATGTTGCCATTTTTGCAGCACAGGCTGCTGCAGGAGACGGATGCTGGCGTGAAATCCACCCTTGCCGCTGCTCTGGCAAACCTGCAACTGAACAGTACTTCGCCCGAAGTCAGGCGTCAGGCCATCGAATTGCTGGGCGCATCCAATGATCCTGAAACACAAGCGCGGTTACAGCCTTTCACCCAGGTGGAGCATGAACCCGATGCGCGCGTACGCGCTGCCGCCAGCGAAAGCCTGAATACCATCGGACATAGAATGAAGGTTGGAGAGCTGCTTGGCCAGGCGTTTATGGGATTATCGCTGGGGTCTATTTTATTGCTGGCGGCGCTGGGGCTGGCCATCACCTACGGGCTGCTCGGCGTCATTAATATGGCGCACGGTGAAATGCTGATGCTTGGCGCTTACTGTACCTGGATAGTGCAACAACTGATGAGCCAGTTTTTCCCTCAGTGGTTAGCCTTTTATCCGCTGATTGCGCTGCCGGTTGCCTTCTTGCTGACTGCCATTATTGGGATGCTGCTGGAACGTGGAGTGATTCGCCATTTGTACGGACGCCCACTTGAAACGCTACTGGCAACATGGGGGATTAGCCTGATGCTGATCCAGTTGGTGCGAATGACCTTTGGTGCGCAAAACCTGGAGGTAGCTAACCCGGCGTGGCTGTCGGGTGGTATGCAGGTCTATGCCAATCTGATTTTGCCATGGAACCGGGTTGTGGTACTGGGATTTGCCATTCTGGTGCTGTTTTTCACCTGGTTGTTGCTGAATAAAACCCGTCTGGGTATGCGCGTGCGTGCGGTGACGCAAAACCGCAGCATGGCAGATTGCTGCGGCGTTCCCACGGGGCGCGTGGATATGTTGGCATTTGGTCTTGGGTCCGGCATTGCCGGGCTGGGGGGCGTGGCGCTATCGCAGTTGGGCAACGTGGGACCAGAACTGGGGCAAAGCTACATCATTGATTCATTTTTGGTGGTGGTGCTGGGTGGCGTTGGACAGCTTGCCGGGAGCGTCGCGGCGGCGTTTGGGTTGGGGATTTTCAACAAGATTCTCGAACCGCAGGTTGGGGCTGTTCTCGGCAAAATTATGATACTGGTGCTGATTATTCTGTTTATTCAAAAACGTCCGCAGGGGCTGTTTGCGCTAAAAGGGAGGGTCATTGACTGATGACGATGCCAATGACATTAACGCTGGCGCGCAAAGCGCCGCGTATTACCGGTGTGCTGGGGCTGACTTTACTGCTGGCACTGATTATTCTGCCATTTCTCGCACTTCTGCCTGCGGATCATCCGCTGGCGATATCTGTCTGGACACTGACACTGGTCGGGAAAATTCTCTGTTATGCCATTGTGGCCGTTGCCCTGGATCTGGTGTGGGGATATGCCGGAATGCTGTCGCTGGGCCACGGTATTTTCTTTGCGCTCGGCGGTTATGCGATGGGGATGTACCTGATGCGCCAGGCATCTGGTGCAGGGGTGCCCGCGTTTATGTCGTTCCTGTCATGGACTGAACTTCCGTGGTTCTGGTGGGGAACACAGCATTTTCTTTGGGCGATGGTGCTGGTTGTTTTGGTGCCAGGTTTGCTGGCGTTGGTGTTTGGCTGGTTTGCCTTCCGTTCAAAAATCAAAGGCGTCTATTTTTCCATCATGACGCAGGCGCTCACCTTTGCCGGCATGCTGCTGTTCTTCCGTAACGAAACCGGGTTTGGCGGTAATAACGGATTTACCGGTTTTACCACCCTTCTGGGATTTTCGGTGACGGCGACCACGACACGTATCGCGTTGTTCCTGGCGACCGTTGTGCTGCTGGTTCTGGCGCTGTGGATCGGGTGGGCGCTGGCTCGCAGTAAATTTGGCCGCATTTTGACGGCCGTTCGCGACGCTGAAAATCGGTTGATGTTCTGCGGATATGACCCAAAGGGCTTCAAACTCCTGGTGTGGACGCTCTCTGCTGTCCTGTGCGGGCTGGCGGGGGCGTTATATGTTCCACAGGTGGGCATCATTAACCCCAGTGAAATGTCCCCAACCAATTCAATTGAAGCCGCGATTTGGGTCGCACTGGGTGGGCGCGGTACGTTGATTGGCCCGGTGTTTGGCGCGCTGCTGGTGAACGGCGCTAAAAGTTGGTTTACCGTCATTATGCCGGAATACTGGCAATTGTTTCTCGGCCTGATTTTTATTGGCGTTACGCTGTTTTTGCCTCGCGGCGTGATTGGTCTGTTTCGCAAGGGAGACAAATAATGCAGCCAGATGAAGGACTTTTTACCCGCCAGATGCCAGGCGATCGTTTTCGCAATCAAACAGATCCGGTGCTCCAACTGGAAAAAATAAACGTTAACTTTGATGGTTTCCAGGCGCTAACAGATTTGACGCTCAATATTGGGGTTGGAGAGTTACGCTGCGTTATTGGACCCAATGGCGCGGGAAAAACCACCTTGATGGATGTCATCACCGGTAAAACGAAACCGCAAAGTGGGCAGGCGATTTACGATCAATCCATTGATTTAACATCACTCGACGCCATCGCCATTGCTCGCCAGGGCATTGGTCGCAAATTTCAGAAACCGACCGTATTTGAAGCGTTGACGGTGGAAGAGAACCTCGAGTTGGCGATGAAAAATGATAAATCCGTTTGGAGTGCCTTACGGGCGAGTTTGTCGGGAGAACAGCGGGATCGCATCGATGACATATTGACGCTGTTGCGACTGAGTAACGAACGCGCCCGTCGTGCCGGCCTCCTTTCGCATGGACAGAAACAATTTCTGGAGATTGGTATGTTGCTGGTGCAGGAGCCGCATTTGCTGCTACTGGATGAACCGGCTGCCGGGATGACGGATGCCGAGACGGAATACACCGCTGAACTGTTTCGCCAGCTTGCCGGAAAACATTCTCTGATGGTGGTTGAGCACGATATGGGGTTTGTTGAAAGCATTGCTGATCACGTTACGGTATTGCACCAGGGGCGGGTGCTGGCCGAGGGGAGCCTACGCGATGTTCAGGCCAACGAGCAGGTGATTGAAGTGTATCTCGGACGCTAAGGAGTGCTGATGCTACAGGTAAATGAACTAAATCAATACTATGGCGGCAGCCATATCCTGCGCGGTGTGAGTTTTGAGGCGCGTATCGGTGAAGTAACATGTCTGCTGGGCCGTAATGGGGTTGGCAAAACAACACTGCTGAAGTGCCTGATGGGGCTGATTTCAACCCGCAGCGGCAGCGTTATCTGGCAGGGTAAAAACATGACTCACCGTAAGCCACATCAGCGGGTGCAGGCGGGGGTGGCGTATGTGCCGCAGGGCCGCGATATTTTTCCGCGCCTGACAGTGGAAGAAAATCTGCTGTTGGGACTCTCCCGGTTTTCAGCACAAGAGGCAAAACGTGTACCGGATGAAATTTATGCGTTGTTTCCGGTATTACAGGAGATGAAATACCGGCGGGGCGGTGATTTATCGGGCGGTCAACAGCAACAGTTAGCTATTGGCCGGGCGCTGGCCAGTCGCCCGCAGTTGTTGATCCTCGATGAACCAACAGAGGGAATTCAGCCTTCGGTCATTAAGGAGATTGGCCTGGTTATCAGCCAACTGGCCCATCGTGGTGATATGGCTATATTGCTGGTGGAGCAGTTTTATGACTTTGCCGAACAGCTTGCGGACAAATACCTGTTAATGTCGCGGGGAAGCATTATTCAACGCGGATCAGGTGAAAACATGGCAGCAGAAGGGGTGCGTGGGTTGGTTGCCATCTGAATCAGGCGACAGTGCAGTTATGGCACTGTCGCCGTAATTTTCAGCAGACTGCCGGTTGGCTCCAGGGTTTGGCGCGCATGCCTTTTATCATTAACGCCCAGGCAAGGACAATCGCCACCATCAGTGCGACAAACAGCGACCATGGGGGCAGAGTGGTCAGGATGACCCCGCTGACTAATGGGTTTACCGCCGCGCCAAGCCAGCCCAGTGACTGGGCGGAAAAGTAACTGGCTTTCATGCCCGCCGGTGCGATGTTGTCGATCAGCATGTATTCACCCGGTGCATAGATGACCTCGCCAATGGTGAAAAAGGCGGCTGAAATCCCCCAGAACAGCAGGCTGTTGCCAGAGAAGGTAAAACCGACCAGACCGATAACAAAAAACAGTGTACCTGCAGCCATCAGCGGGCGGATGTTTGCAGACGTCAGTCTGCGTCCGACAGCATATTGCAGCGATACTACAATTGCCGCGTTGACGGGCAGAACAACTGCCACCACTTTCTCAGCAAAATCGCCATCGGCAACCACCATCACGTACTGAGAAATACAGGATGCAAATGCACCACCGACAAAAGAAGCCAGAAAAGCAGACAACGTAAACCAGCATAATGCTTTATCGCGCAGCAGAACCGAGGGTGACCATACTGCCGCGTTCAAACCTTCGGATGGGATTGCAGAACGTTTTACCCATGTCTGGATAAATACCAGTGGGAAGGCTGAACATATGGCCGCCAACCAGAACGGCAAGTTGATACTTTGCATGACCAGCAGCGTGCCCAACGGTGGACCAACGGTCCATCCGATGTTCAACACGGTGTAGTTAAGTGAGAAAATCTTTGTTTTATTGGTGGCAGAGAGGTTGTCGGCAAACCAGGCTTTCAGCACGGTGGCAAACACGGAGTAGGCGCAGTTGATCAGCGCGAAGAGCAGAACCACTACCACAACGTTATGCACCAGAGGAATCGCGATAAAGCCGGATGCGAAACCCGCAATTGCCAGCAGCATAAAGCGTTTTTTTTCAAATTTATCGGCCAGAATACCGAATCCAAGGCTGAAAACGACGCCAATAGTCAGTGCTACCGTCATTGCATAACCGATCAGATCGACACCCAGACCATACTGACGACTGAGGTAAATCGTCATGAATGGCAGCGTGGCTCCGCGCCCAATGGTTAATAGTAATGATGACGCGAGTAATGCAAGGGTCGACCTTCTCAGCGAGATATTCATCTTTTGCCCGACAGTGCATGTTGTTATGTTTTTTTTAGATATCAGAAACAAATAGCATGCTAAAAGTGTGATGTACACTCAATAAGTTGTCTGAAAATGCCCTGTGTGGCCTACCTGAATTAATGATCTGTTACGGTACAACGATTTCCGTTACCTTAACTTGTTTACAAAAATTTAATATTTGCAGGGGCGGTGGTATGTCGCGTAAAGATGGGTTGTTGGCGTTACTGGTTGTCGTGGTATGGGGGCTTAACTTTGTCGTCATCAAAGTGGGCTTGCACAATATGCCGCCGTTGATGCTGGCAGGCTTGCGCTTTTTACTGGTGGCGTTTCCCGCGATTTTTTTTGTTGCCCGCCCGAAGATCCCGCTCTCGCTGTTACTTGGCTATGGCCTGACCATCAGCTTCGGTCAGTTCGCTTTTCTGTTTAGCGCCATCAAGTTTGGGATGCCTGCCGGTCTGGCATCGCTGGTTTTACAGGCGCAAGCGTTTTTCACCATCGTGCTGGGGGCGTTCGCCTTTGGCGAGCGTTTGCAGGGGAAGCAACTGGTCGGTATCGCGCTGGCGGTGTTTGGTGTACTGGTATTGATTGAGGCGAGTCTCAATGGACAACATGTCGGTATGCTTGGCTTTATGCTGACGCTGGCGGCGGCACTGAGCTGGGCCTGCGGTAATATCTTTAATAAGAAAATTATGCAGCATACTTCGCGTCCAGCGGTCATGTCGCTGGTGGTGTGGAGCGCATTAATTCCTGTCGTTCCGTTTTTTCTGGCATCGGCATTGCTTGATGGCCCAACGCAAATCGTGCAGAGTCTTGTGGCGATCGATATGACTACCATCTTGTCCCTGGTGTATCTGGCCTTTGTGGCGACCATTGTGGGCTATGGCATTTGGGGCTCACTGCTGGGGCGCTATGAAACCTGGCGTGTTGCGCCACTGTCGTTGCTGGTACCCGTGGTGGGGCTGGCCAGTGCCGCCGTGCTGCTGGATGAAACGTTAACCGGACTGCAACTGCTTGGTGCGTTGTTGATTATGGCGGGGTTGTATATCAACGTGTTCGGTTTTCGACTGCGCAAGATTGCACAGGCGCGGGGCTAAAAAAAGCCCCGCAGTGGTGGGGCTAAAAATTACAGGCTGTGCATATTGTAATAAGGCACGCCTAACTCATCGGATTTATCGCTGCCGGCACCCATATGATTAAAATCGAACGGGGACTGATCGTGCGCAGGGGGTATAATCATCGCGTCGCGATTATTTTGCGTTGTCGGTTGCGGGGTCTGTTCCGCCATGCTCTGGCCTGACACAACAAGCAGCAGGGCCAGCATCGCATAAGACAGAAGTTTCATGATTTCCTCGGTTACGTCGTTAACTGGCGATTAGCAATTACATTGATTGAGCGGTAGCAAATACCGGGACTCGCCATGCATATTCGTCATCCGATATTTATGCGGCGGTACATCAAAATAGTTCTTGAATGTCCGGGTCAGCGTTTGCTGAGACTCAAAACCGTAACGCTCCGCAAGATAGAGGATCGGTTCGTTACTCTCTTTCAATTTTTGCGCTATTTCAGTCATTTTACGGCTACGAATGTATTGACCTAATGAATGGCCGGTTTCTTTTTTGAACATCCGCTGCAGGTGCCATTTGGAGTAACCTGAACGCTCAGACACTTTTTCCAGCGAGAGTGGCGATTCAAGGTTATTTTCGATCCAGTCCAAAATGCTATGAATAGTGATTGTGTCAGTATTGCGTCTGGACATCGTCATACCTCTTTCTGTTTACGGCAGGATTCTCTTAAGCAAATGCTCAAGTGTTGCTACTTCTTCCGCCGTTAAGTTTTTTGTTAGTTCCTGGTGCAGGTCTTGCCCTACTAATTGATGACACTGCTCGCAAATTGCTGCGCCGTCTTCGGTGAGTTTCACCAGCACGCCGCGCTTGTCATGTGGATTCGGAAGCCTTTCTATCCAGCCTTTACAGGCCAGTCTGTCCAGCATCCGTGTCAGGGCGCCAAGATCGACAGACAGCACTTTTTTCAATTCGACAGGGGTAATGCACACCGCGCAACGGATGGAGCAGAGCACCTTAAACTGCGATGCCGTGATATCCAGCGGTGACAAATAGTCGTTTAATAAACGATCTTTTTTCTGATTAACCATGTAGATCAAACGACCCAGTGGGATGATTTCATTGAACAGATCACTGGTGCTTTTCACAATGGTTGCCCTGGCAAGTAGTTAGTCACGGCTGATATTATTGCTTAGGCAAATATAAGTCAAATGAATGAGTCTCCGTATGCCACGTTTTGCTAAATCATCAGGCCCGGCGAATGGTGTATCTATTTTTAACGTTTTGATAATTCTGGTTTATCCGCCAGGATGAAAAATGAATCCTTACATCGCTACAATGGCTTATCTCAGCGATTTCACCTTATACTTGCCGTTGACGATTAACGCACAGGAAAGATGACATTATGATGGACTTGTTTAAAGCGATAGGACTGGGGCTGGTAGTCCTGTTACCGTTAGCCAACCCGTTAACCACCGTGGCATTGTTTCTCGGGTTAGCCGGCAACATGAACAGCGCAGAGCGTAACCGTCAGTCATTAATGGCGTCTGTTTACGTGTTTGCCATCATGATGGTCGCGTACTATGCCGGGCAACTGGTGATGAATACTTTCGGGATTTCGATTCCCGGATTGCGTATTGCGGGCGGGTTAATCGTTGCGTTTATCGGCTTTCGTATGCTGTTCCCTCAGCAGAAAGCGCATGAGTCTCCGGAAGCGAGAAGCAAATCCGAAGAGCTGGAAGACGAACCGACGGCCAATATTGCCTTTGTTCCGCTGGCAATGCCGAGTACTGCCGGCCCGGGGACGATTGCAATGATCATCAGTTCGGCCTCCACCGTGCGTCACGGCTCCGAATTCCCGGACTGGGTGATCATGGTTGCGCCACCCATTATTTTTGCCGTCGTCGGGATTATCTTGTGGGGATGTCTGCGCAGTTCCGGCGGAATTATGCGGCTGGTGGGGAAAGGGGGGATCGAAGCTATTTCCCGTCTGATGGGCTTCCTGCTGGTATGTATGGGTGTGCAGTTTATTATTAACGGCGTGCTGGAAATCATCCAAACCTACCATTAAACAACGGGCCCGGTATGTCTACCGGGCCCGTTTCTTATTGCTGCTGTGGTTGCTCTTCCTGCGTTACCGGCCATTTGCGGAAGATAATCACTGACCAGATCAGCGCGGCAACGGCAGGGAGTGCGCCGACGTAACCAATCGTCGACATCGACCAGTGCAGACTTACCTGATTTCCCACCAGTGCCCCCGCGCCAATACCAATATTAAAGATACCGGAGAACAGCGCCATTGCGACGTCAGTGGCATCCGGAGCCAGCGCCAGTACTTTCACCTGCATTCCCAGACCGATCACCATAATGGCAATGCCCCAGAAAATACTCAGGACCGCAAGGTGCATTTCGCTATCGGCAGCAGGCAGTAGCAGCACCAGGCACAGGGTCAACAGGGCGATAGCCCCGCTTATCAACACCGAGGCATACTGATTACCCAACTTGCCAAAAATAACGCTGCCAATAATACCCGCGCCACCGAGGACCAGAAGCAGCACGGTGGCAAAGTTAGCGCTCAGCCCGGCGACCGTCTGGACAAACGGTTCGATATAACTGTAAGCCGTGTAGTGTGCGGTCACCACTATCACCGTTAACAAATACAAACTCATCAGCGCAGGGCGACGGAACAACAGTGGCAGGCTTTTTAATGAGCCTGAATGCTCGCTTGGTAGTTTAGGCAACAGCTTAATCAGGCAAAGAAGCGTGATTAACGCCCCCATACCGATGACAAAGAAGGTGGTACGCCAGCCAAAATATTGCCCAACAATACGCCCGATAGGCAGGCCTAATACCATCGCCAGTGCGGTACCGGTGGCAATCAGGCTCAACGCCTGTGCGCGTTTCCCGGCAGGGGCCATGCGAATAGCCAGTGACGCGGTAATTGACCAGAAAATGGCATGGGCAAAGGCAATCCCAATGCGACTCATGACCAGTACAGTGAAGTTCCATGCGAGGAAAGAGAGAACATGGCTGGCAATGAACACCACAAACAGGCAGATCAGAAGCTTACGTCGTTCCATTTGACTGGTGAGCAGCATAAATGGCAGCGACATCAGGGCCACCACCCAGGCGTAGATCGTCAACATGATCCCAACCTGCGCGGTTTGCATATTAAAACTTTGTGCGATGTCGGACAGCAAACCGACCGGGACAAACTCAGTGGTATTGAAAATAAAACCGGCAATAGCAAGCGTAACTACCCGTAGCCACGCGATCTTGCGGGAAACAGTGTTTGTTGTCATATGTATAAATCGGGTTAGCTGCAAAAAGGAGAGGTGGCGATCTTAAAACGTTTACTGGTGAAAATACAATCATTTCGTGATTATGATCACGCTGCTTTGCGGATGATAATGCAGTACGTTAGGAGAAAAAATAAAGCCGGTCAGTACTACTGACTGACCGGAGAATACCGTTACCAGAGCGAATTTAGTGCTGCTGCGCTTCTTTCATGCACAACGCTTCATGTTCGCTGTCGATGATTGGCTCAACTTTGCCCATCAAAAATAGATAGTTCAAAATCCCCAGAACCACCAGCGCGGCAGAGAACACCAGCGCCCAGGTAAAGGAGCCAGTCGCTGCAACAATGGCACCGGTAATAATGGGTCCTACCGCGCCCCCCATATTGGAGACAGTATTCTGTAACCCTGCAACAATCGATACGCTGTTTTTAGGCGCAACGTCACCCGGTAGTGCCCAGACCTGCGAGGCGGCAACCGTGGTGCCCGATTTCGCCACACACAGTAAAAACACGGTCATAAATACGGAATCAGTGAAAGGGGCAAAACCAATACATAAAGCCATTAACAGACCGATTGTCAGAAATAATTTTCTTGTGGCAGTCAGTGACAGGACCCGCTTATGTACCATACGGTCAGAGGCCCAGCCGGCAAAGACTTCTATCACCATTCCACATAATAATGGCAGGGCGGCAACCATCCCCATTTTGATAAAATCCATTCCTTTGTCTTTTACCAGATAAGTGGGCAGCCAGGTAATAAAGAAATAGGATGTATAGTTGATGGTAAAGAAACCGATACACATTGCCCAAATATTCCGGTAGCGCAACAGTTTATACCAACGCATCGGTAATACGGATTTGTCGCCGTGTTTTTGCTTTTGCCCTTCGCGAATATGTTTAATTTCGCTTGTACTGATTTTTTTGTGGTCTTCCGGGTTTTCTGTATAAATAAAATACCAGGCAATGACCCAAAAAATGCCTACGCCACCAATAATCAGAAATGTCATCCGCCAGTCAAACTGGTAGATCATCCAGACAATAAGCGGCATCGCGACGGCACCGCCAAATTTAGAGGCACTGTCAAACAATCCTGAGACCGTGGCTCTCTCCCGATCCGGGAACCAGCGCGCAGCGATACCTGCATTACTTGGATAGGCGGCGGCTTCACCGACGCCCAAAGCAAGTCTCAATGCGAGTAGAGATTTAAATCCAGTGGCTAAACCCATCATTGAGGTGGCGATTGACCACCACGCGACGGCAAAACCCAGACCTTTTTTCTGACCAAAACGGTCTGCAAACCAACCTGCTGGTATTTGCAGTAAAGAATATGACCAAAAGAACGCCGCCATAATAAACCCCATCATTTCAGGATCGAGTTTTAGCTCATCAATGAGGTGAGGTGCAGCAGCCGATAATACCGTCCGGTCAATATAGTTAATTGCAATAGCAAGCCACATTAATCCCGCAATCCACCAACGAATTCGGGATTTTTCTGCAAAATTATTCATATATCTGGCCCATGGTAGATGTTCATTTTTATTATTGTGGAAAGGGTAGGGTTATCTCCACAATGTTATCATCCGTTCATGATATTTTTAGGCTTACGCTGATGAATGACATGTTCAATGATGTTATAAACGCATTGCTCGCCGATATTGCTGATCGCCCCCTCGGTATATCCTGCGATATGTGCAGTAGGTATGAAATTATCGAGCGCAAATAAGGGGTGTGAATTGCACGGCTCTTGTAGAAAGACATCGGCAGCAGCACCCTTAATGACACCCTGCGTCAGAGCCAGAAAGAGATCCTCTTCATTAACAACGCCACCGCGTGAAACGTTAATGAGATAACTACTGCTTTTCATTTTTTTCATCTGTGCTAAATCAAAGAGATCTTTGGTTTCTGGCGTCAGCGGTGTGTGTAACGTGATGAAATCACTTTGTTCTGTTAGTTCATCGAGCGACACGTATTCAATATGATTATCTGCAGCGAACTGTGCATCCTGCCATGCGTCGTGAGCCAGTACGCGCATATTAAAGCCGCGGGCTCGCAGTGCAACCTGTTTACCGATGTTACCTAACCCAATAATGCCAATCGTTTTTCCATATACATCGGAGGCGAAGATCCGTGGCCAGTTTCCTGCGCGGGTTTGTTCAATCGCATAGGGGAGCTGACGTGCACAGTTAAGGATCAGGGAAAACGCAAAGTCTGCGACGGCATGCTTATTGGCATCCGGCACATTGGTAACAAAAATACCTTTTTCACGCGTAATATTGAGGTCGATATTATCGACACCCACGCCGTGTTTGCAGACGATTTTCAGATTCGGTGCCGCCGCGATTAGTTCGGCATTAACATCGGTAAAAGCGACGATCATTGCCACTGTCTGTTCCAGATGAGGTGCAAGCGCTTCTAAACCGGCATCTGCAGGTAGCATGATTAATTCAAGTCCTGCGTCGTTAAGCCGTTTGATCGGCTGCTGATCGTATTTGGCAAATGAAGGTGATGTACAGATGACGTTCATAACACAATCCTGTTAGTTAAGCGGCGTTGCCGCCGCTGTAAAAATGTCTATCGCAAATAGTTATTGATAATTTGCTGAATCTGGCGTTCCTGATGCGCATCAAACGTGACAGCGTAACGACTTGCGCCCACATCATGGCCCATGATTTGTAATGCTTTTTTTACCGCAGCCGGAGAGAAGGCCACTTTATAGAGATCGGTGCGCAGACCCGTGACGCTCTCCTGAGCCTGATGCGACCCGGCAACGTCACCGGCGTTAAAGCGAGACCAGATCGCGTTGATTTCTTGTGGTGCGACGTTAGCCAGCCCCGAAATACAGGCGGAACAGCCATCAACAAACCCCTGGTGAATGAGTGAATCTGGACCATTCAGCACATCAAATCCCTCGATATCTTTAACTGCGTCCAGGAAGCCGCTAAGACTTTCATAACTGCCGGCACTGTCTTTGATCCCGATAATGTTCGGGTGTGCCGCCAGCACTCTGGCTGTTTGAGGCTCAATGGTGTTTCCCGTCCGCGCCGGAATGTTATAGAGAAATACCGGGACGGAGAGCGCATCGGCAATCGCGGTGTAATGGGCAATAAGTTCAGGCTGTTTTAGAGGAACAAAGTACGGGGTAATGACCGACACCGCATCGACACCCAGCTTTTCTATCTGTTTACCCAGGCGGATGGTTTCACGGGTAGATATTTCGCCAATGTGTGCCACTACATGTGCCCGACCCGCCACTTCCTCTACACAGGTCCGCGTGACGGCGATTTTTTCATCTTCGTTAAGTACAAAGAATTCGCCGTTGGTCCCGCCGCAGAAAATACCGTTTCCGGCGTTTAACTGGCGGTGTACCTGGTTTCTCAGTTCTTTAAGGTTAAGCCCGCCGTCGTGGTCGAACGGGGTAACGATTGCCGTCAGTACTCCTCGGATTTTGCTACTCATTGTTCACTCCTTTGTCATCAGTTCTGGAAACAGAGTTTGATAAATGGCCTGAATATCGTTATGGCTCACCTTGCAGGGAGCATTATTCATCAGGCGCTTTACGTTCAGTGCGGCATCGGCCAGTGCGGGAATATCAGTAGACGGTACACCAAGCGTTGCCAGGTTATCGGGCAGGTTCAGGCGTTTCACCAGTGTGGAAAAGTACTCCACCAGGGCGCAGGATTTTTCTTCGGCACTGAGTGTGAGGTCAGCGTCAGGCAACAGATCCCATACCAGGGCAAACTTGTCGACCACAAAAGGGCGAATCACTTTCATGCAGGGTGCTAACAGAATGGCGTTAGCGACACCATGTGGGAGATGGTATCGACCGCCGAGCGGGTAAGAGAGCGCGTGGACCAGATGAGTACCGGCATGATTAATCGCCACGCCGCCGTAATACGATGCCCACAGCATCTCCAGTTTGGCCAGCAGATTTTCCGGCTCATTGACGGAGGTTTCGATATGGTTGAGTAGCTTACGCAGGCCAATGAGCGCCGCGTTATCGCTTACGGGATTGGCGACAGTAGCGGTAAAGCATTCAATCAGATGACATAACGCGTCAATTCCAGTGGACGAGGCAATATGCGCCGGCATGCTGGTGGTGAGCTCTGGCAAAAGGGCCACGAAATCCGGTAACAGCACGGGAGAGATGATACCGACCTTAGTGTTTTGTTCCGGGATAGCCAGAATGGCATTCGGGGTTGCTTCAGACCCCGTGCCTGCCGTGGCGGGGATCAGCACAGAAGCAACGCGTTGCAGCGGTTTTTCTCCTGCCAGCATGGCGTCAAGTGTCGGAGATTCAGGATGGCATAAGACGGAGAGCAGTTTCGCCACATCCAGTACGCTGCCACCGCCGATACCGATCACCATTTCCACGTTGATATTTTGTACGTTTTTTAATAGTGCGCTGACATCGTGATGCCCGGGTTCTGCAGGCACATTGTCAATCAGGGTCACATGACGTCCATCGTTGGCCAGTAAGTTACGGATCTGTGTTACCGCGTCCAGCCCGACAATATTGCTATCCGTCACCAGTAACAGCTGGCGTTTCCCCGCCAGTAACGGTTCCAGTGCGGGGATGGCATTCGAACCGCTAATTACGGTGCTATTGATTGTTGCCACAACATTCTCCTGTTGTTCGAGTGATTGAATTCGCTCACTGAGATTCAGGAACGATTGCATCATGGGCTAAATTTATAATTTATCTCGGAACCGAATAACTTGAGCTTGCTCACATTTAATCAAATGTGATTGAATATAATCATTATCAACATACAACAACCCGGAGCATGGATGAGTAGACAGGTAGCAAGGCCGAAGGTACTGGTGATTGCCGACGACTTTACTGGTGGTAATGATGCGGGGGTAAGTCTGGCGCTGACGGGTATGACGGTGAATGTCGCTTTCACATTGCCCAGTGCCGATGATGCAGATGTGCTGGTCATCAACACGGATAGTCGTGCGCTGGAAGCAGAGCAGGCCGCCGCCAGAGTAAGTGAGCTGGCTCTTGCCAGTCAGGCAGGCCCTCAGACGCAGTGGCTTAAGAAAATGGATTCAACATTGCGCGGAAACCCAGGGGCCGAACTGGACGCGTTAATGCGGATTACAGGTAAAAAGCGGGCCATCGTGGCGCTGGCTTGTCCCTCAGCCGGGCGTACCACTGAGCAGGGGCAGTGCCTCGTTAACGGTATTCCCGTAACGCAGACTGAATTTGCCAGCGATCCGAAAACGCCGGTTATTAGCGCCGATATCTGTGAGGTGTTACAGGCGCAAACAGTCATTGCGTGTCGGGCAATGTCTCTGAGCGACTATCTGCAGCACCTCAGAGAGCCTGTTGCGAAAACGCCACAAATCTGGGTGGTGGATGCCCGCACGCAGACCGATCTTGATGTTATTGCTTCGGAAGCGCTGATGCAGGAGGAATCGCCGCTGCTGGTAGGGTCTGCAGGGATCTGTGACGCGCTGGCCCGCCATGTCCGGACACCGTCCTCCCTGTGTTTACTGGCGGTAGTGGGTTCAATGAGTGAAATCGCTCAACAACAGATTGCTGCAGTGTGTCAGGACCCGCGGGTGGAGACTGTATTCATTGATATCGAAAATATCTTCAGTGGTAACCGGACAGAGTATGTGCAGCGTATCGTCAGGGTTCTCATCTCAGGTAAACACTGCATCGTTCACACCTGCCCAGACATCGAAGCACGCCATCATATTGCAAAGCTGTGTGCATACCTGCAGATGAGCCGCGCGCAGCTCGGTGAAACAATCTGCCAGTTTCTTGGACAGCTTACCCGCCAGGTGCTGCACGAAGCCTCACCTGGGGCGCTGTATCTTTCCGGCGGTGATGTCGCGATGGCGATCGCGGATGCGCTGGAGGCAACAGGATTCCGTATTACCGACCGTGTGGCCCAGTGTGTGCCGTACGGCCATCTTGCCGGTAGCTACTGGCGACGCCCGGTTATGACAAAAGCAGGGGGATTCGGTGATGAAACCACTCTGCGTCAGGTTTTGAATTATATCGAGGAGAAAATGAGTGAATAACACGATTGCGGTAACCATGGGCGACCCGGCAGGTATTGGACCGGAGATCATTATTAAATCGTTGGTGGAGGGAGAGTTGTCTGGCGCGCCGGTCGTGGTTGTGGGTTGTGCACAAACGCTGAGGCGCATCCAGGCATTAAACGTCACGCCGCCTGTGGACCTTCGGGTGATCGATAACGTAACCCAGGCACAATTCGCCCCCGGTGTTATCAATGTAATTGATGAACCCCTTGCCGATCCTGCTGCGCTTGAACCGGGCGTGGTCCAGGCACAGGCTGGCGATCTGGCATACCGCTGTATTAAGCGTGCCACCGCGCTGGCGCTCAGCGGGGAAGTGAAAGCCATTGCCACGGCGCCGCTGAATAAAGAAGCACTGCACATGGCAGGACATCATTATCCCGGCCATACCGAATTACTGGCGCAACTGACTAACAGCAAAGACTACGCAATGGTGCTGTATACCGAACAGCTTAAAGTGATTCATGTCACCACGCATATTGCACTGCGTAAATTCCTTGATACGCTCAGTGAACAGCGTGTGAAAACAGTCATTCGGGTCGCGGATGATTTCCTGCGTCGTGTCGGATTTGCTAATCCACGTATTGCGGTAGCAGGCGTTAATCCCCATGCCGGGGAAAACGGTCTGTTTGGTGATGAAGAGATGACCATAGTCGGCCCTGCGGTACAGGCTATGCGGGAGCAGGGGCTGAATGTCACCGGGCCTTGCCCACCGGACACTGTCTTTATGCAGTGCCACGAAGGTATGTATGACATGGTGGTGGCGATGTATCACGATCAGGGCCATATTCCGCTAAAATTGCTGGGATTCTATGATGGGGTGAATATCACCGCCGGATTGCCATTTATTCGCACTTCTGCAGACCACGGCACGGCGTTTGATATTGCCTGGACAGGTAAAGCCAAGTCTGAGAGCATGGCCGTGTCCATCCAGTTAGCAATGCAAATTACGCGGGATTAAAATGAAGGGATATAATCGGTTAGAACAGATTATGGATTATCTGAAAGGGCATAATCTGGCAACGGTCGAACAGCTTGTTGCTGTGACTCAGGCCTCTCCGGCGACCATTCGTCGCGACCTGATTAAACTCGATCAGGAAGGTGTTATCAGCCGAACTCACGGCGGCGTGACGCTTAACCGGTTTATCCCTTCGCAACCGACCACTCATGAGAAAATGCAGCGTAGTCTGATGGAAAAACAGGCTATTGCCAGCGCGGCGGCAAGCCTGGTGAAAGCCGGGGACGCCATTGTCCTGGATGCGGGAACGACGATGATTGAACTGGCGCGCCAGCTTACCCATCTGCCGTTGCGCGTCATCACCAGCGATCTGCACATTGCGCTATTTCTTTCTGAGTTCAAACAAATTGAAGTGACGATCATTGGCGGGCGCATTGATGACTCCAGCCAGTCCTGTATCGGCGAGCACGGGCGTAAACTGCTGCAAAACGTGTGGCCGGATATCGCGTTTCTAAGCTGTAACGGCTGGGACCTGGCCCGCGGGATCACCGCACCGACGGAAGAAAAGGCCGGTCTGAAGCGTGACCTGGTTGCAAACGCCAAACGTCGCGTCCTGCTGGCAGATAGTTCAAAATATGGTGCATGGTCACTTTTCAACGTCACACATCTGGATGCGTTGACGGATATCGTGACCGATGCCCGACTCAATGAAGAGGTACGGCAGCAGCTTGAACAACTGCCTTGCCATCTGACGTTCGCCAGTTAATCCGCATTCTGCGACAGCTGAGGTTCCAGTACCTCAATAAATGCTTCCAGCTGTCGCGTCATCGCCCCCCGACGCCAGACCAGCCACGTATTTAACCAACGCCAGTTTTCGCTCAGCGGCCAGGCATTGACCTGATGGTGGCCCGGCATGCTTTCCAGCATAGAGCGCGGAATCAGCGCAATTCCCGCCCCCGCAATCACACAGGCCAGCATGCCGTGGTAGGACTCCATCTCATGGATTGTGCCCGGCATCGCACGATCGGCGTGAAACCAGCTTTCAAAATGGCGGCGATATGAACAGTTGGCGCGAAAAGCATAGATATTGTAACCATTCACATCGCTGGCTCGTTTGATGGGCGGGTGTCCGTGTGGGGTGACAATCATCATCTCTTCACGGTACACCGGCATTCCTTCAAGACCTGGATGGGTTATAGGGCCATCGGCAAAAGCGGCGTTCAGCGTACCGTCCAGCACACCGTCCAGCATGGTACCTGACGGCCCTGTTGCCAGTGCAAACTGGATTTTAGGGTAGCGCTGATTATATTCGGCAAGTGTGGCCGGAATACGTACGGCGGCTGTACTTTCCAGCGACCCCAGAGAGAACAATCCCTGTGGTTCATCTCCTGCGACCACCATCCGCGCTTCTTCTACCAGCGCCAGGATCCGCTGGCTGTAACGCAAAAAATTGTGCCCGGAGGGAGAAAGCCGCAGACGTTGATTTTCACGAATAAACAGATCGACGCCAAGGTCCGCTTCAAGCTGGCGAATACGCGTGGTGAGGTTGGACGGCACGCGATGCACCTTCGCCGCTGCCTGCGTGATGCTGCCGGTCTCTGCGACGGCATTGAACATTTCCAGTTGCGTCAGGTCCATAATTTTCTCTATTCGTGAATGGTATGGTTAATATTATTCATTTTTCAGGAAGAGTAAACCTGCGCATGATATAACCATACCTTGCGAGAAAGAGAGGCACTTATGACCATCACAGCAGCAACACATGCTATTTCCGTTGACCCGACCTGTGGCGAAATGCTGACGGCAATGCCGTGGGCCAGCGCCGATGAGATTACCCACGCGCTGAATCTGGCGGCGACGGGATTCAATGAATGGAAACACACGACCGTCGTCCATCGCGCACAGATGTTGCGTCGGGTCGGACAGGCGCTGCGTGGCCGCGCCGAAGAGATGGCGCAGTGTATCTCGCGTGAAATGGGTAAGCCTGTCAGGCAGGCTCGTGCGGAAGTGGCAAAGTCTGCGGCATTATGTGACTGGTACGCTGAACATGGGCCAGCGATGCTCAGTACCGAGGCAACGCAGGTTGAGAATAACCAGGCCGTGATTGAGTACCGTCCCCTGGGGACTATTCTGGCGATCATGCCGTGGAACTTCCCGCTCTGGCAGGTTATGCGCGGCGCCGTACCGATTTTGCTGGCCGGAAATGGTTATCTGTTAAAGCATGCACCAAATGTGACCGGCTGTGCCGCAATTATCGCCCAGGTGTTTAGCGATGCGGAAATACCGGCTGGGGTATATGGCTGGGTTAATGCCGATAACGCCGGGGTTAGCCAGATGATTAATGACCCGCGTATCGCCGCGATAACCGTGACGGGCAGCGTGCGGGCAGGGGCTGCGATTGGCGCTCAGGCCGGTGCTGCACTGAAGAAATGCGTGCTTGAGTTAGGAGGTTCCGATCCGTTTATCGTACTTAATGATGCAGACCTTGATTTAGCCGTCAAAGCAGCAGTGGCAGGGCGGTACCAGAATACCGGGCAGGTTTGTGCCGCAGCGAAGCGCTTTATTATTGAAGAGGGTATTGCCGCAGAATTCACCCAACGTTTTGTGGCGGCAGCCAGCGCACTGAAAATGGGCGATCCGCTAAATGAAGAGAACGATCTTGGCCCAATGGCACGTTTTGATCTGCGGGATGAACTGCATCAGCAGGTTGAAACCTCACTGGCGCAAGGGGCGCGCTTACTCCTCGGCGGGGAAAAGATCGCCGGTCAGGGTAATTACTATGCCGTGACGGTGCTGGGTGATGTTACGCCGGAAATGACGGCATTTCGTCAGGAGTTGTTTGGCCCGGTTGCGGCGATTACCGTCGCGAAGGATGCTGAGCACGCATTAGCACTGGCTAATGACAGCGAGTTCGGCTTGTCGGCCACGTTGTTTACCGCGGATGAGGCACTGGCACAAACTATGGCGGCCCGTCTGGAGTGTGGTGGCGTGTTTATTAATGGTTACAGTGCCAGTGATGCTCGTGTTGCTTTTGGCGGCGTGAAGAAAAGCGGTTTTGGCCGTGAACTTTCTCACTTTGGCCTGCATGAGTTTTGCAATGTGCAAACCGTCTGGAAAAACCGTCTCTGATTGCCCGGGTGCCTCTGCAGGGGCACCCGTCTTATTTCTGCAATATATTTGTCATTTACTCTGCGTACACTCGCGTCTAACGCTTTGATACAGAAGAGTAATATGAACATAACGCAAATTTTTCGTCGCCTGATCCCCCGTCAGTTTGGTCTGTTAACCGGTATTATTTGTATTATTGCGCTGTTCTCTGTTTTGCAGATTGCATCCTCGCTTATGCTCTCAACCTCTGTCAGGGACGCGCAGATAAATGAACAGCATAACCAGCAAGTGCTCTTGCAACAGTCGAAGATCGATCAAGCAAGGGTGGCGCTGTTAACGGCCAGCGACTTACTTAATCGTGCCGGCGTTTACTTTATGCAGGATGCGGCTACTGGCTCGGAAGGGAGCTGGCATCCGTTAATGGAAGAGGCCCAGCATGCGTTAACGCAGTCAAAAACGGCATGGGATGCCTGGCTTGCAATGGGTCCGCATCAGGCTGCCGACTTGATGGAGAGCTATCAGCGTTTTTATAGTGGTATTCAGGAGCAGGCAGATGGATTAATGCAATCCAATAGTATTGATGCATTTTTTGCCGTACCTGTGCAGGCGTTTCAGACAGACTTTAATGAAAATTATGCACGCTTTCAGCAAGACAGTGGCCAGCAAGCGGAAAAAGGGCGAGAGCAGCTGTTGACCAGTCTTGAACGTTTACAGCAGCTCTTTTTATTTATTCCTCTTGTGCTGGTGGCGATTGCGGTACTGGTCTGGCGCAGTATGTCCCGCTGGGTCATCGCGCCACTGAGACGGCTGATCGATCATATTGATGTGTTAGCGGCTGGCGATCTTTCCCGTCCGGCACCCCAGGTGAGCCAGTTTAATCGTGAAGTGACACAACTGAGTTCACGTATTGACGCGATGCAGCAGGGGCTACGTATGCTGGTACAGCAGGTGAATGACGCGACTACCTCAATGGTGGGGAATATCACTCAGCTTACGCAAAGCAATAAACAGTTGTATCAGCAATCCGCGAAACAAAGCGATGAGCTAAATACGGTGACATCACATATTTCGTTTCTGGAAACACATGTTGAGGATAACAGTGGGTTTGCTCAACTGGCGAATCAACGCGCCGTTCAGGCACGGGATATTGCTGCGGGTGGCGACCGGATGATGGCAACGGTAAATGCGTCGATGCAGGCGATTGTTGCCCGTTCATCAGAGATGCGCGGGATCATCTCACTGATTGACAGCATCGCGTTTCAGACCAATATTCTGGCGTTAAATGCGGCGATTGAAGCTGCGCATGCTGGTGAACAAGGGCGTGGATTTGCGGTTGTTGCAAAAGAAGTTGGATTGTTGGCGAGAAAAAGCAGTCAGTCCACGCAGAATATTCAGGCGCTGATTCATCATTCCTTAGCGGGTATAGATGAGGGCTTTCATGCGGTGAACGGACTGGATGATAACTTACAGCAGGTGATATCGCTGGTGGAAAATCTTGGTGCCTTATTGAATGACATTTCTGCTGCGACGATGAATCAAGGAACGCGTATTCACGCGTTGACCAGTCAGCTTCAGGCTCTGAATAACGAAGCCCGACAGACCAGCGATCTGGTGAACGCCGCATCTGATTCCTCCCTACAGTTACATCATGAATCTCATCAGCTTATGCAGGCCGTTGCCAGATTCCGTCTTCCGGCCTGACGCTGTGTATTCAGCTCTGTTATACTCGCAGGCCTTTCATACCTGCGAGCAAGGAGCATGTTGTGGCCAGGGCCATGGACAATTCAATTTTAGAGACCATTGTGCAGCAGGTTCGTCCGCTGATTGGTCAGGGAAAAGTTGCCGATTATATTCCTGCATTAGCCTCCGTCGATGGGTCAAAACTGGGTATTGCCATTTGCACCGTTGATGGTCAGCACTATCAGGCGGGGGATGCGCAAGAACGTTTTTCTATTCAGTCGATTTCAAAGGTACTTAGCCTGGTTGTCGCAATGCGTCATTACCAGGAAGACGAGATCTGGCAACGTGTTGGCAAAGATCCTTCCGGTCATCCGTTTAACTCGCTGGTACAGCTGGAAATGGAGCAGGGTATACCGCGTAATCCCTTTATCAATGCCGGGGCATTGGTGGTTTGCGATATGTTGCAAGGTCGGCTGAGTGCCCCACGGCAACGAATGCTGGAAGTGGTACGTGCATTAAGCGGCGTTTCAGATATCGCTTATGATGCGACGGTAGCTCGCTCTGAGTTTGAGCATTCCGCCCGCAACGCGGCAATTGCCTGGCTGATGAAGTCCTTTGGCAATTTTCATCACGATGTGACGACCGTTCTGCAAAATTACTTTCACTACTGCGCGCTGAAAATGAGCTGCGTGGAACTGGCGCGGACCTTCGTATTTCTGGCGAATCAAGGGAACGCTTTCCACCTCACCGAGCCGGTGGTTTCGCCGATGCAGGCGCGGCAGATTAACGCGCTAATGGCGACCAGCGGTATGTATCAAAATGCCGGGGAATTTGCCTGGCGGGTAGGTCTGCCGGCGAAATCGGGTGTCGGTGGTGGCATTGTGGCGATCGTGCCGCATGAGATGGCGATTGCGGTCTGGAGTCCGGAGCTGGATCCCGCAGGGAACTCGCTGGCGGGTATTGCGGTACTGGAACAATTAACTCAACAGTTAGGGCGCTCGGTTTACTGATGAATACGCTCGACCCGCTTTTTGCCCGACTGGCGAAATCGACTTTTCGATCGCGGTTTCGTCTCGGTCAGAAAGAAAGACAATATTGTCTGGAAAAAGGTGCGCCGGTCATTGAACAACATGCGGCCGATTTTATTGCTAAGCGATTGGCACCCGCGTTTCCGTCCAATGATGGAAAGCAAACGCCGATGCGTGGACATCCGGTGTTTATCGCTCAACATGCCACGGCGACGTGCTGTAGGGGATGTCTGGCCAAATGGCATGATATACCTCAGGGGCAACCGTTGAGCGAGCAACAGCAACGTTACGTTGTCACTGTTATCTACCACTGGTTAGTGCTGCAAATGAATAAGCCATAGATAACATAATCCTATGATTCGACTCCTTGTGTTATGTAATTGTTAATTGCAGTATGAAGGGGTCAATCTAAGGAGACCAAATGGCGACCAACACTCCCTGCTTTATACTGAGCGCGGAACAGATCCTGTCGAGAATCGACGAGCTTAGTGATGTCCTTGAACAGTGCGTGAACGATGGCGCATCTGTCAGTTTTATGCTTCCTTTTAACCGCGATAAGTCACGGCCTTTCTGGACGCGTGTTGCGCAAAGTGTCTCTTGTGGAGAACGCATTGTTCTGGGGGCTGAAAATGCGCAAGGGACGCTCATTGGGACCGTTCAGCTCATTATCGCTCAACCCGAAAACCAGCCTCATCGTGCAGACGTTGCCAAACTCCTGGTTCATACCTCTGCACGGCGGTGTGGGATCGCCAGGGAATTGATGAATACACTGGAAATTTGTGCACGTCATGAAGGGAAAACCCTCCTGGTTCTTGATACGTCTACAGGCAGCGCCGCCGAGTTGTTCTACCACAATTGTGGATGGCAAAAAGCAGGGGTCATCCCTGGCTATGCAAAAATGCCCGATGGAACGCTGGCCGGGACCACACTTTTTTATAAAACGCTCTAATTTGTCACCGGGGATTGATCAAAACAGGGTTTCATTGTATTAAAGTTTGCTAACCTATTGGACCAATTCAATCAGGTTGTATGACTAATCAAAAAGGGAACCCATTGTGCAAACACTAAATCGTCGCGATTTTCCCGGTGCTCACTATCCTGAACGCATTATTCAGTTTGGTGAAGGAAACTTCCTGCGCGCCTTTGTTGACTGGCAAGTTGATCTGCTGAATGAACATACCGATCTGAACGCTGGTGTGGTCATTGTTCGTCCTATCGAAAGTACCTTCCCGCCGTCACTGAGTACCCAGGATGGTCTCTATACCACCATCATTCGTGGTTTGAATGAAAAGGGCGAGGCCGTCAGCGATGCCCGTTTAATTCGTTCGGTTAACCGCGAAATCAGCGTCTATAGCGAATACGATGAGTTCCTGAAGCTGGCGCATAATCCTGAAATGCGTTTTGTTTTCTCTAACACCACGGAAGCGGGTATCAGCTACCACGCGGGTGATAAGTTTGATGACGCGCCAGCGGTGAGTTATCCGGCTAAACTGACCCGACTGCTGTTCGAACGCTATAGCCATTTCAATGGTGCGCTTGATAAAGGCTGGATTATCATTCCTTGCGAGCTGATTGATTATAATGGTGAAGCGCTACATGAACTGGTTCTGCGTTATGCTCAGGAGTGGGCGTTGCCGGAAGCATTTGTACAGTGGCTGGACAAGGCAAACGCATTTTGCTCTACGCTGGTGGACCGTATTGTTACCGGCTACCCACGTGATGAAGTTGCGAAGCTTGAAGCTGAACTGGGTTATCATGATGCGTTTCTTGATACCGCAGAACACTTCTATCTGTTTGTTATTCAGGGGCCAAAATCATTAGCCACCGAACTTCGTCTCGATAAATACCCGCTGAATGTTCTGATTGTTGATGACATCAAGCCGTATAAAGAGCGTAAAGTCGCCATTCTCAACGGTGCGCACACTGCACTGGTACCGGTCGCCTGGCAGGCAGGGCTTGATACCGTGGGTGAAGCAATGAATGATGCTGAAATTCGCGCCTTCGTTGAGAAAGCCATCTATGAAGAGATTATTCCGGTGTTGGATTTGCCGCGCGATGAATTGGCTTCATTTGCCAGTGCGGTAACCGGCCGATTCTGCAACCCGTACATTAAGCATCAGCTATTGTCGATTGCGCTTAATGGCATGACCAAATTCCGCACCCGTATTCTGCCGCAGCTGTTGGCAGGGCAGAAGGCCAGCGGCCAACTGCCGCCGCGTCTGACATTCGCCCTGGCAGCCTTGATTGCTTTCTACCGTGGTGAGCGTAACGGTGAATCTTATCCGGTTCAGGATGATGCACACTGGATGGAGCGTTTCCAGGTGTTGTGGGCTCAGCATCGTGACCGCCAGATTACGACCGAAGCGCTGGTCAACGCGGTATTGGCCGTAAAAGAGCACTGGGAACAGGATCTGACACAGGTTTCCGGCCTGGTAGAACAGGTTTCTGCTGATCTGGATTCTATCCTGGCGAAAGGCATGCGCGAAGCGGTTAAGCCACTGTGCTAACACGTTAACCCGGCTCAGGCCGGGTTTTTTTATCGATCTTACTTAGTTACAACATACAAAGTGCTATTTTAAAATACCACTCATCTGTAGCTTCAGTGCAGAGTAGGGTCAGCAGGAAAAGATGTTGAGATAGTGTTGCTATAAGCTTGCAACATTGATCGCGATCACGTTTAATGTCCCGGCTTTCACATTTTCCGAAGATAACCATGATCGTTCGCCCCCAACAACACTGGCTACGCCTGATATTCGTCTGGCATGGCTCGGTATTATCCAAAATCTTTTCACGCTTGCTGCTGAATTTCCTGCTCTCCATTGCCGTTATCATCATGCTGCCATGGTATACGATGCTGGGTATCAAATTTACCCTGGCACCGTTCAGCATTCTCGGTGTCGCAATTGCAATCTTCTTAGGCTTTCGTAACAACGCCTGTTATTCACGCTATGTTGAAGCCCGACATTTGTGGGGGCAGTTGATGATTGCTTCCCGTTCACTTCTGCGCGAGGTGAAAACGACCTTACCAGATGATGCCGAACTGGGGCAGTTCGTTCGTTTGCAAATCGCATTTGCCCATTGCCTGCGTATGACGTTACGTCGACAACCGCAAGCGGAACCCCTGACGAAATACCTCAGCGAGAGCGATTTACAGACCGTCTTTGCGTCCCAATCTCCGGCAAACCGCATTCTGCTGCTGATGGGTGAATGGCTGGCCGTTCGCAGACGAAATAGGCAGCTATCTGATATATTATTTCACAGTTTAAACAACAGGTTAAATGATATGTCGGCAGTGCTGGCAGGTTGTGAGCGTATCGCGAACACGCCAGTCCCGTTTGCTTACACCTTAATCCTTCATCGCACGGTATATCTGTTTTGTATTATGTTGCCGTTCGCGTTAGTGGTGGATTTACACTATATGACACCATTCATCTCGGTGCTTATTTCCTATACCTTTATCTCGCTTGATACGCTAGCCGAAGAGCTCGAAGATCCGTTTGGTACAGAGAATAATGATCTACCACTCGATGCGATTTGTAATGCAATTGAAATCGATTTGCTGCAGATGAATGATGAAACCGTTGTACCAGCGAAACATATGCCAGATAAGCATTACCAGCTGACATAACATCCGGTAGAGCTGGTCGCGCGACCAGCCCTCATTGTTTAACGGAAGGAACAGGTAAGACTTGATGCGCCGGGCAGTATGGCTTTAGCCGAATTCTCTTTGCCACCACGCAGGCTGCATATCGGTAAATGAATGAAACTCGGGGGCCAGATCTTCATCGTTGGGATCATCAAAAACGCCTGCTAATAGCGCAATTACCGGAGCGTCATCGATGGCACCAACTGAACTTCCACATTGAGGGCAAAAAGCACGACTGGAGGTTTCTGAAGAACGCCAGGTCGTCGGTTTACCCGCTTTTCCCGTCCATTCTACATTTTCAGCATTAAATTCAATCCAGACGACAGTCGGTGCACCGGTATGCTTGCGGCAAATATCACACGAGCAGGTATGCGAATTATTAGGGCTCGTCGCGGTAAAGCGAATAGAGCCACACAGACAACCGCCAATGTAGACTTTAGACATGACAACCCCCGTCAGTTAACGTTCTCAGACACTAGCAGATGACTGGCTTCATCACTAGATCCTCATCGTAAAAAGGCGAGGGCGCGCATGGGGAATTCACAATAATTATCAGCCCCTGGTATAAAGAGGCTGATAATCGACGGTCAGTGATTAAGAATTGTGTTTAGCAACGATAAACAACCGCGGAAACGCCAGCAGTATTTTCCCATTCTCTTGCAGCGGATATTGCTCCTGCAGCAATGCATGGTAGCGCGCCAGATAGCGATGCTGTTCGCTTTCACTCAGGTCCTGCAACCATGGACGTAACCCCGTAGAACTCACCCAGTCGATAATTGCCTGGTGTGAATCCATAACGTGATAGTAGGTTGTACGCCAGATATCAACATCACAGCCCACGTCAGTCAAAATATCATAATACGCATGCACTCCGGGAAGAGGTGCGCGGCCGCGATCGGGGTAACCCAGCTCATAGGCGACTTCACGCATCAGAACATGCGTTGGCTCCAGCCAGTTATCCGGCATTTGTACGGCCAGTACGCCATCTTTGCCCAGCAGAGAGACCAGGTGGGGAAACAGCTGATAGTGATCAGGAACCCATTGCAAAGATGCGTTTGCATACAGCAGATCTACAGGCGCTTCTGTCTGAACTGCGCTAATATCCGCTTCGATAAAATGACAGCCAGGCAACGCATTACGCGCTTCGCTTAGCATTGCCGGTGAAGAATCCACGCCTGTTATTTTTGCTGATGGCCAACGTTGATGTAGCAATGCGGTGCTGTTACCCGGGCCGCAGCCGAGGTCGACGACTGAGCGCACATTCTCCAGCGCGACTCTGCTGAGCAATTCAGCAGCAGGTCTTGAACGTTCGGTCTCATATTGGAGATAAAGCGAAGGGTTCCAGTCAGCCATGTTTCTGTATCCTGTATGCGATGAGTTTAGGTCCGCGAGCTATTATTAAGATTACGACATAATGACCAATATTCATCTTTATTAAATGAAAGAGAAAAAGTCTGCCGTACTGGTAAGAGTTTAGTCCGAGGCGATGTTTTCCATAGCTTTTTGCACTGCCTTTAGAAACACAGCAGCAGGTTGTGGACCCGAGATTCTATCCACTACTTGTCCATTCCTAAAAATAAGTGTGTTTGGTAATCCCCAAACGCCATATTTTGAAGCGAGAACGGGGGCCTGAATAACATTGACCTTACCAGTAATAATCGTTTCTGGCATCTGAGATATTGCCAGGTCAAAGAAGCCTTCACTGCTACTGCAGGGGGCGCACCATGGCGCTTGAAACCGAATGATCGAAACACCAGCGAAATGCTCAACGTCGGAAAAATTACTCTCTGTAAATAGAGTCACCGTTCTGTCAGACATAAAATACTCACTTATTACTTGTTATGAAGTCGTCTTTCCTGAGTGTTGGGGACTGGTTTTAAGGTGAGGATAGGGGATTTCTATCACGGTTTTCTTCCTGATATCTGAACAGTTTAGGTTCAAAAACAGGTATGCTGATTAATATATTTCCCCACATCAACAACTTTATTTGTATTGGGGTCAACATTGAGTACTATAAACCGCATTTGTGGGCAGAACAGTTCCAGGCTTTTTTTACTGCATTCCGTTTGTAACCATTTATGATTGCCGCTTTCGGTTTGCACCAGATTGAGGTTTGCATCCTTACTGCACGCAAAACCGTCCACGATTGCTCTTTGTCTTGCAGCATCCAGATCCAAACCAATAACATTTAGTTTATCGACGTCTTTGTCATGTGAACTGGCAGAGACACGGGTCAACGCGCAGCCAGTCAGCGCGAATGAAAGAGTAAATAAAAAAGCGACGCGTAAGATAGCATTATCATTTTTATGAACATGGATAGTTCTTTGCATTGTGTTGTATGGTCCGATGCTGTGAAATTCCAGGGGCACAGGTTTGTGTTGTACCTTGGTTGTACGCGAAAAGGAGTGAGTGAGCAATTGCAACGTCAATGATTTGACGTATGGGTAAAGTGTATAGTTTGAGTGGCAGTCGGTGAACAGTATGAATCCAGAAACAGCACTGTTAGGCGCTATCAACGACCAGCACAATGATGAACCAAATACACCAGATTTTACCGCTCACTATGTTAGTGCGCATAATGTATTGGATTGTGAAATGGCGTGGAACACGCTATTTCCCCTCAAGACTCATAACCAGATGGCTGCACCAATAAGCGACAAGCTGGAAGCTTGAGCGATAAAGAGCGGAGCGACTGGCGACAGAATTGCTTTGCAATTATGGTGACAGATGCGACAGCATCATGTGTCAATATGCGAAGCAAACAGACTTGTCCCATAAGTTGTATTTTGAATCTTTATTATCAATCGTTTGTGACTCAATCAAGGCCACCATATTGCAGATGGCCTTTGTTCAATCACACTTCATAGCAATCAATAAATGGATTTCTTTCTGTCCATTGACGTTGCAACCACTGGACATACTGGATGAAGACATGAACGTCACCATCAATAATGGAACAATGACGCATTATCTTCTTTGTTAATGGGAAGAAGATTGTTGTTCCATAGGGTGTATCAGTGATAATGGTGTGAGTGTTTCCATTCATCACTACTGAGAATTGAATCTCTGAATCTTCCAGTATGACTAACGCATCATCGACAATGACCTTTCGGTTTTTATTGATGGAGTAATAATCTGATTTAGATATCTTCATCGCCTGATTTCTCAACCCAGCTTCTTTTGCATTATCACTGGTTGGAATGAAAGACATTGTATCTGGTGAATAATGACGACGATGGGAATAGTCTTTATCAAACTCATACTTCACCGGATTGTCTTTCCATTTGCTATATCCGGGAATTGCTGGAAGGTCTGAACAGAAGTTCTGAAAGCAATGCCATCGTTCACACACAACCACACCTTTGTACCCTTTATGAACCTGCTTTCCATTTCTGGTGTAGTAGCAACGAGCAATCATATTTTGCCAGAGCACATACTCCTTTGTTCTCTGTCCATATGTCTCGGGAGTGTAGGGGACATATGTCCGATACTGTCCAATTCCGATATAGCCAACACCATGAATAACGGGACGCATTAACGCTTCACGTCTTTCATCTTCATTGCCGAAGTCATATGAACGGTCGTCAACCTTTCCAGATTTGATTGCTGAACAATAGGCTTTGGTTGTGTGTCCAGTCTCTTCAAACTGAATGACATAATAACCACGACGATTATGATTGAGCAACTTGCCAAGAATGCGATAACGACCATAACGATTAGAGGTAAAGATATTGCCTGAATAATAATGAGGATGATTGTAATCTGTGGTGTAATTGTATTTCATCGGATACTCCATAGAATGAATGAGAATCAACAGAAGGAAGAATGAAGTTGGAATGGGTCCTACTTTCATCAACACCTTCAATTCAGGCATTCACTGCATGGAGCTAAAAAAAAATTCATAAATAAAATTGTGGTAATAATGATCAAGTAATGATCACCCATTATTAAACGCGCTCTATGGCATTCTGAGGGGTTTTAATAATGGACAATGGTAATGACAGGGCTTAACGTCTCACGACGTGCTGTAGCCCTTTCTTTGGTGCTTATTTCTTAGGGTGAACACCCTCTAAACGGTCAGCCTCTGCATGACGGCCACAAGCCCGCAGAGACATAATCTGTAGCTTTAATGGGTCATTGAATATAGCCTTATCAATAGCTGAATTTGAAGCAGTATGACGAACACCTGTTACTACATCAGTGGAACGAGCAGAACGGGCTAATGCAGGAGGAACACGATTCCCATGACGGTCAATGTGATACGCACCATTAGCTTTGTTTGCTTCATGCTGCGCTCTGGATAATGCCATTGTCAGCCTCCTTGTATTCTGCTTCGCAGACGTGTGAAAGTTGTTTTGTTTTCAGGTTGGCTTTACGACTCACGACAGCCTGAGTTTTGGTTTTATTAACCATCTTTCTGAGTTTGCTTTTCATCGTGCAACCAACACTCCATTACTTGTATATTGCATATATGGGATATCACTCTGTGGAGTTGGAGTTTCACGAGGAAGTTTATTTGTAGCCATTGGCTGAACACATTTGCCTGTAGGCAATGGAACCGCGCAAGAGGTAGTTTTCGCATTAAACGTTGGTTTTGTCTGAGACATTGTATTTTTCCTTATGCGCACAAATTTGAATGAAAAACTTGTGCTGGAAGTGGTTGGGTGAAAGAGATGGATTTGTTTTCTTGTAAAGATAAAGAAAGCAATTGCCTTGCTCGTTCCATCCGTTTAGTTCCAACTTTGGACTGTAGTTTGTTGCCCTTTGATTCACGAATCCAGACAGGATGAACGCCTGCTTTTATCCATAGATAACGTGGTGCTGTGATATGCCAGCCACAATGCTTGTCACCACTAAAGCTTTTGCTGATAACCAGACGGTCTTCATCTTTTAAAAGACGGGCAATAATTTCATCATTCAGCGCTTTTGCTGAAAAGTAGTGAGGTGAGTTCATTGCATACAACCTCTGGACATATCCTGGTATTGTTCCAGTTGCATTTCTTTCCACGATTTGATTCGATGGTTGCAACGAAACTTCCCATTTCCATCAACGATGGCGTAGTGAACTGAACGGTCTGACATTAAGCGTCTGCGTTGCATTTCATTAAGACGAAGGGAAATCTCTTTCGCATTCATCCAGAAAGAATAGTCATTGGTTATTACTTCAATCTGAAGCTTTCCATCTTTCTCCCGATGACATGGCATATATCCATTCTTACTCATAAATCCACCATCACTTGTCAGGTAGAATAATGAAACAAGAGTGCTATTGATTAAGTCATCAGGATATGAAGCCTGAGAAGTTGAACAGCTTGCATGAGAAGTAGGTGAAGAAATAGAATTCATTTATTTCAGTCCTTGTTTAGAGGGTTATTAAGGTTGGTTTAAGAGATTCCAGAAATTCAGACAAAGTAGAAATAGTGTCTGTATCGAATCTGGCCTGGAATCTGCAACCAGCGTGATTGTCGAGAAAGTTTGTATCTAACTTTGCTTTCTTCCAATTACTTCTGGTTGATGATAAGTAGTAAACTGGTTTGTTTCTCTCTCTTGCTCGTATCACAATAAATTTGTTGCTCATGGAAGTTAGTATGAGTATCAAAGTTTCAATGGACACGAGACTTGAGGGAATTGTATGGGTTTTCATTTCCAATCTCGTTTGTGACAGCAATTAGTGGTTAGACCAGATAATAAAGCCTCTCAATGCCACAAGGAGAGACTCTGGAATGAAATAAGGTGATTATGAGGGTAGGGCAGAGAAAGCCCTGAGATTGCCGTACAGGCGTGCTAAATGGGGCATTAGTTGGAAGTGAAAGGTAATGGATTCTGTATTATCCACGGCACCCGACTTTGACTAAATACTGCGCGTACTATCTACCTAGTACAATGAGATCAATAAATGATCACAATTAGGTATTTGTGCGCATTTATATAATTGTTCATAATGTGAGCTAAATTAGCACTTCCGGCTACTGACAGGATTTTTAGCCATTTGTATAATGCCTTTAGCCCTCTGCAAGAGAGCCATGCGGCTTGAGCTGATAACTAAAGATTAAGAGAATAAGAATAAAGAAAAGAAATCACTTCCAACTAATATTCCAGAAC
>NZ_JANEWM010000047.1:0-35668 GCF_028069825.1 Citrobacter sp. Igbk 14 | reverse complement strand
ATCTAACCCTGCTTAAAAGAACCATTTTTACAAATGCTTATTTTGGACGTCCAGAATGCCGTGCGAATGGGTAATAAATGCTCTATTTGATCATGAAGTGCTAATCCACAATAAAAATAGTGATTATTTTTTGTTCTTAAATGTTGCAATGAAACATCACGTAACAGGAAGGGGGAATTTTCGGGTTGAGTTTAGTGCGGGATGAGGGTCCATCTAAGGCGAAAAATGCAGCAATGCGGTGAACGTAAAAAGGCCAGCAGTGCTGGCCTTTAAGGTTAAAACGATAGCGTTAGAAGCTGGCGTTACGCGGTGTACGCGGGAACGGAATAACGTCGCGGACGTTCTGTACGCCGGTGACATAAGCAATCAGGCGCTCAAAGCCCAAACCGAAACCGGAATGCGGAACGGTACCGTAGCGACGCAGATCGCGATACCACCAGTAATCTTCTTTGTTCAGACCCATCTCCAGCATACGGGCATCCAGCACGTCCAGACGCTCTTCACGCTGAGAACCACCGATGATTTCACCGATTCCCGGTGCCAGCACGTCCATTGCCGCAACGGTTTTACCGTCGTCGTTAAGGCGCATATAAAACGCCTTAATATCTTTCGGATAGTTTTTAACCACCACCGGCGCTTTAAAGTGTTCTTCGGCAAGATAGCGTTCATGCTCAGAAGACAGATCGACACCCCAGTAAACCGGGTTTTCGAACTGTTTGCCGCATTTTTCCAGAATGCTTACCGCATCGGTGTAATCCACCTGTGCAAAGTCAGCATCAATGAAACGTTCCAGGCGTGATACCGCGTCTTTGTCGACACGTTCGGCGAAGAACTTCATATCATCCGCACGTTCTTCCAGTACGGCCTTGAACGCGTATTTCAGCATTGCTTCAGCCAGACCTGCAACATCGTTCAGATCGGCAAAAGCGACTTCCGGCTCAAGCATCCAAAACTCTGCCAGGTGACGGCTGGTGTTGGAATTTTCCGCACGGAAAGTCGGTCCAAATGTATAAATTTTGGACAGTGCACAGGCATAGGTTTCACCGTTCAACTGACCGGAAACTGTCAGGAAGGCTTCTTTACCAAAGAAGTCTTTATCGAAATCGACTTTACCCTGATCGTTGCGCGGCAGGTTTTCCAGATCCAGCGTTGACACGCGGAACATTTCACCGGCACCTTCGGTATCGGAAGCGGTGATCAGTGGGGTAGAAACCCAAAAGAAACCCTGCTCATGGAAGAAGCGATGCAGCGCTTGCGCCAGCGTATGGCGTACTCGCGCAACCGCACCAATCATATTGGTACGCGGACGCATGTGTGCGACTTCACGCAGGTACTCAATACTGTGACGCTTCGCAGCCATGGGATAGGTATCAGGATCTTCAACCCAGCCGGTAACTTCAACTTCCGTTGCCTGAATTTCAAAGCTCTGTCCTTGTCCTGGTGACGCAACGACTTTACCCGTTACGATAACCGAACACCCCGTCGTCAGGCGTAATACGTCCTGATTGTAATTGGGCAGAGAATTATTGATGACGGCCTGTACAGGATCAAAGCAGGAACCGTCATAAACGGCGAGGAAGGAGATGCCAGCTTTTGAATCTCGGCGGGTACGCACCCATCCGCGCACGGTGACTTCGCTGTCAACGGCTACGCGGCCCTGGAGTACGTCGGCTACAGGCACAACGCTCATAATATTCTCTCTGTTAATAGTCGGATATATAAACACATGTCCACCCGTAATGGGGGGATACCTATGTTACCTGGCATCTGCAATCAGACAAGCAGAATTCGTAGCTGGAGTGAAAGATTTCGGAAATAAACGTGAAAAGGGAGCCAAAGTGGCTCCCTGGAAAGGCTAGCTGGCTTTTTTAATATGCGGAAGATCGAAGGCTTTACGCAGCGCACGAACAAACGCTTTATCGTGGCAAATGGTTTTGCCAGGACTATCTGACAACTTGGCTACTGGCTTACCGTTACATTCGACCAGCTTGATAACGATATTCAGCGGCTTCACTTGGGGGATATTACACGTCAGGCGTGTCCCGATACCAAAGCTCAGCTGCACGCGAGAAGAGAAGTGGCGATAGAGTTCAATCGCTTTATTCAGATCGAGGTTATCTGAGAACACCAGCGTTTTGCTTTGCGGGTCAATACCCAGTTTTTCATAATGGGCAATGGCTTTCTCACCCCATTCAACCGGATCGCCAGAGTCGTGGCGCAAACCCTGATAGCGGGTTGCAAACTCAACGCCAAAGTCGCGCAAAAACGCGTCCATAGTAATGCAATCGGTCAGGGCGATGCCGAGCTGGTCGGGATATTCGTTCAGCCAGGCGGCCAGGGCAACGCGCTGACTGGTCGCAAGCTCAGGGCTGATTTGCTGATGTGCCTGGAACCATTCATGTGCCTGGGTTCCCATCGGCGTTAATGACAGACGACGGGCAAGATCGTAGTTGCTGGTGCCAACAAACCACGGTTCCTGCTGCAGACGCTGCACAATAGCTTGCTGCACTTCGCGTGAAAAACGACGACGCGTGCCGAAATCCATCAGATGGAAGCGGGACATGTCGACATTTTTCGTTAATGTAGTGAATTCTGCTAACTTGTTTTCCAGCTCAGCCAGTGCCTGCGGCACGCCAGATTCTGGCGAACGGTAACGGTGCACCAGTTCGCTAATTACCGCCAGCAGCGGGACTTCCCACATGATGACTTCACGCCATGGGCCGGTTAAGCGGATGTTCAGCTTACCGTTATCATTGGTGACGTGCACCTGTTCCGGGTTGTAGCGGAAATCACGTAACCAGGTGAGGTAATCAGCTTTAAAGAAAGGCAGGCCGGAGAGCCACTGGTACTCGTCCTCCTGAAGTCGCAGGTGCTGCATAGCGTTAACCTGCTCACGAATAGTGTCGGCATAAATACCGAGCAGGTCATCGCCACGGCAACGAAATTCAGCCGCTACTTGTACATCATAGTAGTGGTGAAAAACGGCTTGCTGCATATGCAACTTATAAGCGTCTGTATCCAGCAGCGAGTGCAGAACAGGAGAAGCGAATTGTGTCATAGGTGCGCAGTAGCATCCTCTCGCGGGAGCGTTTAGTACAATAAACAACTAAGAAAACCGCTGGAGTATACCCTGTTTAGCGATTTATTGAACCCCGATCACACCATAAGCTGTCTTTCTGGTCGAGTGCATTTCGTGCCGCGTGTTATTAAAATGTAGCAAAAAGGGTGTTTGTGCCTGAAAAGATGAACATTCTGCGTAGCGCGATTTACGCAACAGGAATAGACTGAAGCCGAGACTCTACAAAAGATGCTAAAGGTTTTTTATGACACAACAGCCACAAGCCAAATACCGTCACGACTATCGTGCACCGGATTACCAGATTACTGATATTGACTTGACCTTTGACCTGGATGCTGAAAAAACCGTGGTCACCGCAGTGAGCCAGGCTGTCCGTCATGGTGCGTCTGATGCTCCCCTTCGCCTGAATGGTGAAGATCTGACCCTGGTGTCAATCCACGTGAACGATGAACCGTGGACAGAGTATAAAGAAGAAGAGGGTGCTCTGGTCATCAGCTACCTGCCGGAACGTTTTACGCTGCGTATCGTTAATGAAATCAGCCCAGCGGCTAACACCGCACTGGAAGGGCTGTATCAGTCCGGCGATGCGCTCTGTACGCAGTGCGAAGCGGAAGGGTTTCGCCATATTACCTGGTATCTCGACAGGCCGGACGTGCTGGCGCGTTTTACCACCAAAATTATTGCCGATAAAACCCGGTATCCATTCCTGCTTTCCAACGGTAACCGTGTTGCACAGGGCGAACTGGAAAATGGTCGCCACTGGGTGCAGTGGCAGGATCCATTCCCGAAACCGTGCTATCTGTTCGCGCTGGTCGCCGGTGATTTCGACGTGCTGAGCGATACCTTTACGACCCGCTCCGGGCGTGAAGTTGCGCTGGAATTATATGTAGACCGCGGCAACCTGGACCGTGCGCCATGGGCGATGACGTCGCTGAAAAATTCCATGAAATGGGATGAAGAGCGTTTTGGTCTGGAGTATGACCTCGATATCTACATGATCGTCGCCGTGGACTTCTTTAATATGGGGGCGATGGAGAATAAAGGTCTGAACATCTTTAACTCCAAATACGTGCTGGCGCGTACCGATACTGCCACCGACAAAGACTATCTCGATATTGAGCGCGTTATCGGTCACGAATATTTTCATAACTGGACCGGCAACCGCGTCACTTGTCGTGACTGGTTCCAGTTAAGCCTGAAAGAAGGGTTAACCGTATTCCGTGATCAGGAATTTAGCTCTGATCTTGGCTCTCGCGCGGTAAACCGTATTAGCAACGTGCGTACCATGCGCGGCATGCAGTTTGCTGAAGACGCCAGCCCGATGGCGCACCCAATTCGCCCGGATATGGTCATTGAAATGAACAACTTCTACACCCTGACCGTGTACGAAAAGGGCGCTGAAGTGATTCGTATGATCCATACCTTACTGGGGGAAGCGAATTTCCAGAAGGGAATGCAGCTTTACTTTGAACGTCATGATGGTAGCGCCGCGACCTGTGATGATTTTGTGCAGGCGATGGAAGATGCGTCGAACGTTGACCTTTCACATTTCCGCCGCTGGTACAGCCAGTCCGGTACGCCGATACTGACTGTGCGTGATGACTATAATCCGACAACGGAACAATATACGCTGACTATCAGCCAGCGTACGCCAGCCACGCCGGATCAGGCTGAAAAGCAGCCCTTGCATATTCCTTTTGCCCTTGAGTTGTATGACAACGAAGGCAAAGTGATCCCGCTACAAAAAGGCGGTCACCCGGTGAATTCCGTACTCAACGTGACCCAGGCAGAGCAGACGTTTGTTTTCGATAACGTTTATTTCCAGCCGGTTCCGGCACTGCTGTGTGAGTTCTCAGCGCCGGTGAAACTGGAATATAAATGGAGCGACCAGCAACTGACCTTCCTGATGCGTCATGCCCGCAATGATTTCTCTCGTTGGGATGCGGCTCAGAGCCTGTTGGCGACCTATATTAAGCTGAATGTTGCCCGACATCAGCAGGGGCAGCCGCTGTCTCTGCCGGTACACGTTGCTGACGCATTCCGTGCGATTCTGCTCGATGAGAAAATCGATCCGGCACTGGCGGCAGAGATCCTGACGCTGCCTTCCGTCAACGAGATAGCTGAGCTGTTTGAGATTATCGATCCGGTGGCGATCGCTGAGGTACGTGAAGCGTTAACCCGCACGCTGGCTGCTGAACTGGCAGATGAATTCCTGGCTATTTATAACGCCAATCATCTCGATGAGTATCGCGTTGAGCATGCCGATATTGGCAAACGTACGCTGCGCAATGCTTGCCTGCGCTTCCTGGCTTTTGGGGAAACCCAACTGGCAGACGCCCTGGTGAGCAAGCAATACCGTGAAGCGAATAACATGACTGATGCGCTGGCAGCGCTGTCTGCGGCGGTCGCAGCACAGTTGCCGTGTCGTGACGCGCTGATGCAGGAATACGACGACAAATGGCATCATGACGGTCTGGTGATGGATAAATGGTTTATCCTGCAATCTACCAGCCCGGCAGATAACGTGCTGGAGACGGTACGTGGCCTGTTGAAGCATCGCTCCTTCAGTATGAGCAACCCGAACCGTATTCGTTCTCTGATTGGTGCCTTTGCGGGTAGTAACCCGGCGGCATTCCATGCGGAAGATGGTAGCGGCTATCAGTTCCTGGTCGACATGTTGACCGAACTGAACAGCCGAAATCCTCAGGTGGCATCTCGTTTGATTGAGCCGCTGATTCGCCTAAAACGCTATGATGCAAAACGTCAGGCGAAGATGCGGGCAGCGTTGGAACAGCTGAAAGGTCTGGAAAATCTCTCCGGCGATCTGTTCGAGAAAATTACCAAAGCGTTAGCCTGATCATTCACCGCATTGTGATGTTAACGCGACTTAACCGGTTTACGTATACAACGTAGACCGGTTAAGCATGGGCAGCACCTCGCAGAGAATTCAGCTGCGGGGGGCGCACATCGCGGCGATGCAGGGCCTGCCAGAACGTCTCAAGCGCACCATCCAGGCGCAATTGCAGGTTGAGTGTAAACTGCGGTTTATGCTGATAATCAATGACCTGTGAATCATCGGCAAAAACACCATGCAGAATCTCCTGGGCCTTTAATGCGCTGAGCACCGGTTTCAGGGCATAATCGACCGCCAGTAAGTGCGCAACGGTTCCTCCGGTGGCCAGCGGCAACACCACTTTTCCTTCCAGTGCCCGTTCGGGTAGTAGATCGAGCAGTGTTTTCAGTGCGCCAGAGTATGCGGCTTTGTAGATCGGTGTAGCGACAATCAGTCCGTCGGCGTCTCGCAGTTGTTCGACAAATGCCTTCAACGCCGGGCTGTCAAAACGTGCATAAATCAGATCCTCGGGCGCAAAATTGTGCAAATTCCAGTGGTAAACCTCGATTTCCTGACCGTTCAGTTTTTCTCGTGCATATTCCAGTAACGCGCTGGAGCGAGAAGGGAAACGTGGGCTTCCCGCCAGTGTGATGACACGCATAATGCTACTCTCCGTTTATAACTAATCATTCAATTTTGCTTAACATTGATAACAATTCATGCAGTCTGGCAGAAAGATTTTGTTTCCCGAAATGATTTAAATGGGATAGAAAAGCTGAAAAGCGAATAAAGACGCAGGGGCAGGAAAACGATTGCTATTTATTGCCGCAGGTCAATTCCCTTTTTGCTCGCGATCGCACATAATACGCCCCCGGTTTGCACACCGGGAATCCAGGAGAGTTCATGTACTACCCCTTCGTTCGTAAAGCCCTTTTTCAGCTCGATCCTGAGCGCGCTCATGAATTGACATTCCAGCAATTACGTCGCATTACCGGCACGCCGCTTGAAGCGCTTGTCCGGCAGAAAGTACCCGCAAAACCGGTTACCTGTATGGGGCTGACGTTTAAAAACCCGCTCGGTCTTGCTGCCGGACTGGATAAAGACGGGGAGTGCATTGATGCACTTGGGGCGATGGGATTCGGCTCAATTGAAATCGGTACTGTGACGCCGCGTCCGCAGCCGGGTAACGATAAACCACGTCTGTTCCGTCTGGTTGATGCAGAAGGTTTGATCAACCGTATGGGGTTTAATAACCTGGGCGTTGATAACCTGGTGGAGAACGTCAAAAAATCGCATTTTGACGGTATTCTGGGGATTAATATTGGTAAGAATAAAGACACCCCGGTAGAGAATGGCAAAGATGACTATCTGATTTGTATGGAAAAAGTCTATGCTTACGCCGGTTATATTGCGATTAATATCTCTTCACCAAATACTCCGGGGCTACGTACGCTACAATACGGCGAGGCTCTGGATGATCTGCTTACGGCTATTAAAAATAAGCAAAACGATCTCCAGGCGATTCACCATAAATATGTGCCGGTGGCGGTAAAGATCGCGCCGGATCTTTCTGTGGAAGAACTGATCCAGGTTGCCGACAGTTTGGTTCGTCATAATATTGATGGCGTTATTGCCACAAATACCACCCTTGATCGCTCCCTTGTTCAGGGAATGAAGAATTGTGACCAAATGGGTGGTTTGAGCGGCCGACCATTGCAATTAAAAAGTACAGAAATTATTCGTCAGTTGTCTCAGGAATTAAAAGGGCAGTTGCCGATTATTGGTGTTGGCGGGATCGACTCGGTGATTGCCGCACGGGAAAAAATGGCTGCCGGTGCTTCACTGGTGCAGATTTATTCGGGATTTATTTTTAAAGGTCCGCCGTTGATTAAAGAAATCGTCAGCAATATCTGATCTATGCCTTAATTCGACAACCAGGGCTTTATTTCTAGCCCTGGTTGTTTTATATTCCTTTACTGTTGCTTATTTAAACATTCTGAGCTTTTATTATTAGGGCAATAAACGAAGCGGCAAAAGGATAGTGTCGTAATGGCGATGATTAAGGAAAGGAGAGAAACTGATGCGAATTAAACCCGACGATAACTGGCGCTGGTATTATGATGAAGAGCACGATCGAATGATGCTCGATTTAGCCAATGGCATGTTATTCCGCTCGCGTTTTGCGCGTAAAATGCTCACGCCTGATGCATTTTCTCCGTCTGGTTTTTGTGTCGATGACGCTGCGCTTTATTTCTCCTTCGAAGAAAAATGCCGTTACCTGGATTTAGCTAAAGAACAAAAAGCGGAACTGGTGTTAAATGCGCTGGTGGCTATTCGGTATCTTAAACCGCAAATGCCAAAAAGCTGGCACTTTGTAGCGCACGGCGCGAACTGGTCGCCAGTGGTCGGTGACGCTGCCTGTGTTTATTTAAGCGATACTGAAGAACAGGTAAATCTGTTAGTGGTAGAGCCGGGTGAAAATGCCGCACTCTGTTTGCTTGCACAGCCGGGAGTGGTCATTGCCGGTCGTACCATGCAACTTGGCGATGCGATTAAAATCATGAATGACAGACTGAAACCGCAGGCAATTGTCGACAGTTTCAGCCTTGAGCAGGCGGTCTAACTTTCCAGCCTGATTGCCGTTTTGGGTACACAACTGCAGCAAAGAATCGTTCCGTCATCGCCAATCGCTGATTTTTTCAGTGGGTTGACTTCGCCTTCTACCAGCCGAATCCGGCAGCATCCACAAATTCCCGCACGACACGAGTAGGGAACACGGATCCCCTGGTTTTCAAGTTGTTCCAGCAATACCTGCTGATTATTTCCGCGAAATGTTTGACCCTGCCAGTCAATTACCACGGTTGCATCGGGTTGTTGTTGCAAAGCGGTATCATCAGATTCCGCCGCGCCGTACAGCCGGGCGGGTCCGGTTGCCAGTATTTCTACTTCATCACCCACACGAATTACGCCGCTATTACGGGCGATAAGATTCTGGCCGAAATCGACATCACCGTTGTCTGGCGCTGTACGGAAGGTTTGCAGCGTCGCCAGTGGCTCGCCGGATGGATGTTTCTGGCCTTTCTCTGGGCTGACGGTAGTGAAAATACAGCGACTACAGGGTTTAGCCACGTCAAAGATAACGTCGCCGATGCGTATCACTTTCCAGGTATCTTCTTCCCAGGCGCTAGCACCTGTAACTACCAGGTTGGGGCGAAACTGTTCCATTCTGATGCTGGCCGGGCAGCGTTGCTGCAGATCGCGCAGAGAGGCCTCGTTCGTCAGGAGATAGGGAAAACCATCGGCAAAAGATAACGGCACGCCATCGTGGCGCTTTACCCGGCGCGTCAGCTGCGGGCCAACCCAACGCAACTGCACATCACGGGAAAAGAAACCACTGATCCAGCGATTGATATCCGCTGGTGCGACCCGTGCGGTAAAATGGTTTCCCCACACTTCTGTAGGTGCATCCTGCGTGGAGAAGTCGGCAAAGCGCACTAACGCACTGCTGCCGTCTGGCGCGGTAAGATGTAGGCCGTCATGGAATGGCGACGGGGTAAAACGGACCATTTGCGGGAACTGTCGGGCGGTGATGAACGTTCCGTCAGGTTCAGTGATCATAAATATGCGATCAAAGGCAAGGCCGCTGATATCTGCCAGGGCGTGCGTTAGCCCAATGCCGCGCATTGATTTAACCGGATGGATAAAAAGTCGGGTTAACGTGACCACTGTACAGCCCCTCGAATGAAAATAAGCCTTCAACTTTATGACATACAGCCCATATTAGCTATAATGCGCAGCAATTTTCTCGGAGTAAAAGTGACATTATGAATTCTCTGTTTGCCAGTACGGCCCGCGGGCTGGAAGAGCTGTTAAAAACTGAACTGGAAAACCTCGGCGCATTGGAGTGTCAGGTCGTTCAGGGTGGGGTCCATTTTAAGGGCGACACGCGGCTTGTTTACCAGAGCCTGATGTGGAGCCGCCTGGCCTCGCGCATTATCCTGCCGATGGGAGAGTGCAAGGTCTATAGCGATCTTGATCTGTACCTCGGTGTTCAGGCAATCGACTGGACAGAGATATTTAATCCTGGTGCCACCTTTGCCGTGCATTTTAGCGGGCTGAACGAGACGATTCGTAATAGCCAGTACGGTGCACTGAAAGTAAAGGATGCGATTGTCGATGCCTTTACTCGTAAAAACCTGCCGCGTCCGAACGTAGATCGTGAATCACCCGATCTGCGCATTAACGTTTGGCTGAACAAAGATACTGCCAGCATCGCGCTCGATCTGAGCGGAGACGGCCTGCATCAGCGTGGTTATCGTGATCGTGCGGGTCAGGCACCGATTAAAGAGACGCTGGCGGCCGCCATTGTGATGCGTTCAGGCTGGCAGCCGGGTACGCCGCTGCTCGATCCGATGTGTGGTTCCGGTACGTTGCTGATTGAAGCCGCAATGTGGGCAACCGATCGCGCGCCTGGTCTGCACCGTGGGTACTGGGGGTTCAGTGGCTGGGCTCAGCATGATGAAACCGTCTGGCAAGAAGTGAAAGCTGAAGCACAGGTGCGTGCGCGCAAAGGGTTGGCGGACTATACCTCGCACTTCTATGGATCAGATAGCGATGCCCGCGTGATTGAAAAAGCGCGCAGTAACGCCCGCCGTGCCGGTATTGCCGATCTGATGACGTTTGAAGTCAAAGATGTCGCCAAACTGAGCAACCCGTTGCCGAAAGGACCTTACGGTACTGTTATCAGCAACCCACCCTACGGCGAGCGTCTGGACAGTGAACCGGCATTGATTGCTCTGCACAGCCTGCTGGGACGCACGATGAAAAACCAGTTTGGCGGCTGGAATCTGTCGCTGTTCAGTGCATCACCCGATTTGCTCAGCAGTCTGCAATTGCGCGCGGACAAACAGTTTAAAGCGAAAAATGGCCCGCTGGACTGTGTACAGAAAAACTATCACGTTGCAGAAACGACCGCTGACAGTAAACCAGCAACAGTGGCGGAAGATTATGCCAACCGCCTGCGTAAGAATATTAAGAAGTTGGAAAAATGGGCTCGTCAGGAAGGGATTGAATGCTATCGCCTGTACGATGCTGATCTGCCGGAATATAACGTTGCGGTTGACCGCTATGGCGACTGGGTTGTGGTTCAGGAATATGCGCCGCCGAAGACGGTTGATGCGCAGAAAGCACGTCAGCGCCTGTTCGATATTATTGCTGCAACGCTGTCGGTACTGGATATTGCGCCGAACAAACTGGTGCTGAAAACCCGTGAGCGTCAGAAAGGGAAGAACCAATACCAGAAGATGAACGAGAAGGGCGAATTCATTGAGGTGAGCGAGTATAACGCACGCCTGTGGGTCAACCTGACCGATTATCTGGATACCGGCCTGTTCCTTGATCACCGTATTGCACGCCGCATGTTGGGGCAGATGAGCAAAGGGAAAGACTTCCTTAACCTGTTCTCCTATACCGGTAGCGCGAGTGTACATGCCGGATTGGGTGGCGCGCGCAGCACTACAACGGTAGATATGTCGCGTACCTATCTGGAATGGGCAGAGCGTAACCTGCGACTGAACGGGCTAAGCGGACGTGCGCACCGCTTGATTCAGGCCGACTGCCTGGGCTGGCTGCGTGATGCCAATGAACAGTTTGATCTGATCTTCATTGATCCGCCGACGTTCTCAAACTCTAAGCGTATGGAAGACTCGTTTGACGTGCAGCGCGATCATCTGGCGCTAATGAAAGATCTGAAACGTCTGCTACGCAAAGACGGCACGATTATGTTCTCCAACAACAAACGTGGATTCCGTATGGATCTCGACGGTCTGGCTGAACTGGGATTGAAAGCACAAGAAATTACCCAAAAAACGCTTTCCCAGGACTTTGCCCGTAACCGTCAGATCCACAATTGCTGGCTGATTACCTCAGCCTGAAAGGAAAAATAAATGTCATTGATCAGTATGCATGGTGCATGGCTGTCGTTCAGCGATGCGCCACTTCTTGATAATGCAGAATTGCATATCGAGGATAACGAACGCGTCTGTCTGGTAGGCCGTAACGGTGCGGGCAAATCGACGCTGATGAAGATCCTGAACCGTGAGCAGGGTCTTGACGACGGGCGTATTATTTATGAGCAGGATCTGGTTGTAGCGCGTCTGCAACAGGATCCGCCGCGCAATGTCGAAGGCAGCGTCTATGACTTCGTTGCCGAAGGCATTGCAGAGCAGGCGGTGTATCTCAAGCGTTACCACGATATCTCGCATCTGGTGATCACCGATCCGAGTGATAAAAACCTGCAGGAACTGGCGAAGGTTCAGGAACAGCTGGATCACCACAATCTGTGGCAGCTGGAAAGCCGTATCAACGAAGTACTTGAACAGCTTGGGCTGGAGCCAGACATGGAGCTGGCATCGCTTTCCGGCGGCTGGCTGCGTAAAGCCGCGCTGGGCCGGGCGTTAGTCAGCAATCCGCGCATATTGCTGCTGGATGAACCGACCAACCACCTGGATATTGAAACCATCGACTGGCTGGAAGGGTTCCTGAAAACCTTTAACGGCACGATCATTTTTATCTCCCACGACCGTTCGTTTATTCGCAATATGGCAACGCGCATTGTCGATCTCGATCGCGGCAAGCTGGTGACCTATCCGGGTAATTACGATCAGTACCTGCTGGAAAAAGAAGAAGCGCTGCGGGTAGAAGAGCTACAGAATGCGGAGTTTGACCGCAAACTGGCGCAGGAAGAAGTCTGGATCCGTCAGGGTATTAAGGCGCGTCGTACCCGCAATGAAGGTCGTGTGCGTGCGCTGAAGGCCATGCGTCGGGAGCGCGGTGAGCGTCGTGAAGTGATGGGTACGGCGAAGATGCAGGTTGAAGAAGCGAGCCGCTCAGGCAAGATTGTCTTCGAAATGGAGAATGTTGATTACCAGGTTGACGGGAAGCAACTGGTAAAAGATTTCTCCGCGCAGGTGCAGCGCAGCGACAAAATTGCCTTAATTGGACCTAACGGCTGCGGCAAAACGACGCTGCTTAAACTGATGCTGGGACAATTGCAGGCTGACAGTGGTCGCATCCACGTCGGGACGAAGCTGGAAGTTGCCTATTTCGACCAGCACCGTGCTGAACTGGATCCGGATAAAACCGTGATGGATAACCTTGCCGAAGGTAAGCAAGAGGTGATGGTGAACGGTAAGCCGCGCCATGTGCTGGGCTATCTTCAGGACTTCCTGTTCCATCCGAAACGCGCGATGACGCCGGTACGTGCATTGTCTGGCGGGGAACGCAACCGCCTGCTGTTGGCGCGTCTTTTCCTGAAACCCAGCAACCTCTTGATTCTCGATGAACCCACCAACGATCTCGACGTCGAAACGCTGGAACTGCTCGAAGAGTTGATTGACGGTTATCAGGGGACCGTATTGCTGGTAAGTCACGACCGTCAGTTTGTTGACAATACGGTTACCGAGTGCTGGATTTTTGAAGGTGGCGGCAAGATTGGTCGTTATGTGGGCGGTTATCATGACGCGCGTGGCCAACAAACACAGTATGTGGCGTTAAAACAACCCGTTGAGAAAAAAACTGAGGAAACTGTTGCACCTAAAGCAGAAATTGTAAAACGCGGCACAAGCAAACTAAGCTATAAACTACAGCGCGAACTGGAGCAGCTTCCTGCATTGCTGGAATCGTTGGAAGCTAAGCTGGAAACATTACAAGCTCAGGTGGCTGATGCCTCATTTTTCAGTCAACCGCATGAGCAAACGCAGCAGGTATTAGCTAATCTGAACGAAGCGGAACAAGAACTTGAGCAAGCCTTTGAGCGCTGGGAGTATCTTGAGTCTTTAAAGAATGGCGCATAATTAAAGGAGCACATATGTGCGAACATCACCATGCCGCGAAGCATATTTTGTGCTCGCAGTGTGACATGCTGGTGGCGCTTCCTCGCCTTGAGCATGGTCAGAAAGCGGCATGTCCACGATGTGGCACTACCTTAACTGTTGAATGGGACGCGCCAAGGCAGCGTCCCACCGCCTATGTTTTAGCGGCACTTTTTATGCTGCTTTTGTCCAACCTGTTTCCCTTTGTGAATATGAACGTCGCAGGGGTGAGCAGCGAAGTCACGTTGCTGGAAATCCCCAGCGTTCTCTTTTCCGAAGATTATGCCAGTCTTGGCACCTTCTTTTTATTATTTGTGCAACTGGTTCCCGCGTTTTGCCTGCTAACTATTCTGTTGCTGGTGAATCGGGTGCAGATGCCTGGCAGACTTAAGACGAGGCTTGCACGTGTTCTGTTCCAGTTAAAAAGCTGGGGAATGGCGGAAATCTTCCTCGCGGGTGTGCTGGTCAGTTTTGTTAAGCTCATGGCTTATGGTGATATCGGCGTGGGCAGTAGTTTCATCCCGTGGTGCTTCTTTTGCCTTCTCCAGTTACGCGCATTCCAGTGTGTTGATCGTCGCTGGCTGTGGGATGATATTGCGCCGATGCCGGCTATCAAACAGGTCTTAAAGCCAGGTGTACCCGGTATCCGGCAAGGATTGCGTTCCTGCTCCTGTTGCACAGCTATTCTTCCGGCTGAAGAGCTGGTGTGTCCGCGCTGTCAAACGAAAGGCTATGTGCGTCGTAAAAACAGTTTGCAATGGACACTGGCATTACTGTTCACGTCGATCATGCTTTATCTTCCCGCCAATATTCTGCCGATTATGATCACCGATTTGCTCGGGTCAAAGCTGCCGTCAACCATCCTTGAGGGTGTGGTTTTAATCTGGAGCGAAGGTTCTTATCCCGTGGCTGCGGTTATCTTTATCGCCAGTATTCTGGTGCCGACGTTGAAAATGATCGCTATTGCCTGGCTATGTTGGGATGCCAAAGGGCATGGCAAACGCGACAGCGAACGTATGCACCTGATTTATGAGGTGGTGGAATTTGTCGGTCGCTGGTCAATGATCGACGTTTTTGTTATTGCGGTGCTCTCAGCGCTGGTGCGTATGGGAGGGTTGATGAACATTTATCCTGCAATGGGTGCTTTGATGTTTGCTTTAGTCGTCATTATGACAATGTTTTCTGCGATGACGTTTGATCCACGTCTGTCGTGGGACCGTGAACCAGAACCAGGCCATGAGGAGTCCTGACAGCATGGAATCTAAAAGTGGGGAAGCCAAAGTGCAGAAGGTAAAAAACTGGTCGCCCGTGTGGATATTTCCGATCGTCACTGCACTCATTGGCGCATGGGTTCTGTTTTACCACTACAGCCATCAGGGGCCGGAAGTCACGTTGATTACGACCAATGCCGAAGGTATTGAAGGGGGTAAAACGACGATTAAAAGCCGTAGTGTGGATGTCGGCGTGGTTGAAAGCGCTACCCTGACGGATGATTTGACCCATGTGGAAATTAAAGCACGTCTCAATTCCGGGATGGAAAAGCTGCTGCATAAAGATTCGGTCTTTTGGGTGGTGAAGCCGCAAGTGGGACGTGAAGGTATCAGTGGCCTGGGAACGCTGTTGTCCGGGGCATATATTGAGCTGCAACCCGGTAATAAAGGCAGCAAGCTGGAAAATTACCAATTGCTCGATTCTCCACCGCTGGCACCGCCTGATGCAAAAGGGATCCGCGTGATCCTGGACAGTAAAAAAGCAGGACAATTGAGTCCGGGTGACCCGGTTCTGTTCCGTGGATATCGCGTGGGCTCGGTTGAGACCAGTACGTTTGATGCGCAAAAACGTACGATCAGTTACCAGCTTTTCATCAATGCGCCAAACGATCGACTGGTAACCAGTAATGTCCGTTTCTGGAAGGACAGCGGTATTGCCGTCGATCTCACTTCGGCGGGTATGCGAGTGGAAATGGGCTCGCTCACCACGCTGTTTGGCGGCGGAGTCAGCTTTGACGTACCGGAAGGGCTGGAACAAGGCCAACCGGTTGAACAGCACTCCTCTTTTAATCTGTATGACGATCAAAAAAGTATTCAGGATTCCTTGTATACCGATCACATTGATTACCTGATGTTCTTCAAGGACTCAATTCGTGGTCTGCAGCCGGGGGCGCCGTTGGAGTTCCGTGGCATACGCCTGGGTACCGTAAGTAAAGTGCCTTTCTTTGCGCCAAATATGCGCCAGGTATTTAACAACGATTACCGCATTCCCGTTCTGGTGCGTATCGAACCTGAACGGCTGAAAGCGCAGTTGGGTGAAGACACCGATGTGGGGGCTCATCTTGCTGAGTTGCTCAAACGTGGACTGAGAGGGTCATTGAAGACGGGGAATCTGGTGACCGGCGCGCTGTATGTCGATCTCGACTTTTACCCGAAAGAGCCGCCAATTACAGGGGTACGCGAGTTTAATGGTTATCAAATTATTCCAACAGTGAGCGGCGGTCTGGCGCAGATTCAGCAGCGTCTGATGGAAGCGTTGGATAAGATTAATAGTCTACCGCTGAACCCGATGATTGAGCAGGCAACCAATACGCTGTCGGAAAGCCAGCGCACGATGAAGCATCTGCAAACTACGCTGGATAACATGAATAAGATCACGTCCAGCCAGTCGATGCAGCAGCTTCCTGCGGATATGCAGAATACGTTGCGTGAGCTGAATCGCAGCATGCAGGGCTTCCAGCCGGGTTCTGCGGCCTACAACAAGATGGTGGCAGATATGCAGCGTCTTGATCAGGTACTGCGTGAACTGCAGCCGGTTCTGAAAACGCTGAACGACAAGAGTAACGCGCTGGTGTTTGAAGCGAAGGACAAAAAAGATCCAGAGCCGAAGAGGGCGAAACAATGAAAAAGTGGCTAGTGGTGATGATGGCGGTCTGGCTGACGTCATGTAGCTCCAGCGGAGAGAATAAAAGCTATTATCAGCTCCCCATTGCGCAAGGGGGGGTACAAAGTTCAGCTAATCAGGGCAACCGCCTGCTGTGGGTTGAACAGGTTGCAGTACCTGATTACCTGGCGGGGAATGGTGTGGTGTACCAGACCAGCGACGTGAAGTATGTGATAGCGAATAACAATCTCTGGGCCAGCCCACTGGATCAGCAGTTGCGTAATACCCTTGTCGCAAATCTCAGTATGCAACTTCCTGGCTGGGTGGTTGCATCTCAGCCGTTGGGAAGCACTCAGGATACGCTTAACGTGACGGTGACAGGCTTTCACGGACGTTACGATGGCAAAGTGATTGTCAGCGGTGAATGGTTGCTTAATCACCAGGGGCAATTAATCAAGCGTCCGTTCCATATCGAAGTTGTACAGACGCAGGATGGCTACGATGAAATGGTGAAAGTTCTGGCCATCGCCTGGAGTCAGGAAGCGACGGCAATCGCACAAGAGCTGAAACGCATTCCATAAGCTTAAATAATTGTAAATTATGCCGCCTCAGGCTCATTGTCAGAGGCGGTTTTTTTATTTTTTTAGTGGTTGAGGTAGCTGTTCTGACAGAGAATTTTTGTACAAATGATTTACCAGCTAGCTCACAAATATGACACTGGCGTGAATTTTGCGCATTGACGAGCCTGATGTTTAGGGGTATTCGTTTAGTGTGATTGCACACTTAGTAATCACTGTTTTCTTTTCCACCAGACCCAAAAATGAGGGAAACGAGGCATGAAGAGACAAAAACGAGATCGCCTGGAACGGGCACATCAACGTGGATATCAGGCCGGCATTGCCGGACGCTCAAAAGAAATGTGTCCCTATCAGACGCTGAATCAGAGGTCATACTGGCTGGGAGGCTGGCGAGAAGCCATGGGGGATAGGGTTTTAATGGCCTGATTCTGTCTCTTTAGATAAAAGAAACCTCCGCAGAGCGGAGGTTTCGCCTTTTGTAGACCGGCAAATTAACGTACGTGGTCATTCGGCCATGTCGCACACCAGATCTACAGATGTCTGCAATTAGAACGCCGAGGTGTCCTGGAACAGACCCACTTTCAGATCATTTGCGGTGTAGATCAGACGACCATCAACCAGCACTTCACCATCAGCCAGACCCATGATCAGGCGGCGGTTAACGATGCGTTTGAAGTGAATGCGGTAGGTGACTTTCTTCGCGGTCGGCAGAACCTGACCTGTGAATTTCACTTCGCCCACGCCCAGCGCACGGCCTTTACCTTCGCCGCCCAACCAGCCGAGATAGAATCCAACCAGCTGCCACATGGCATCCAGACCCAGGCAACCAGGCATTACCGGATCGCCGATAAAATGGCATCCGAAGAACCACAGGTCCGGGTTGATGTCCAGTTCAGCTTCCACATAACCTTTGTCAAAGTTGCCGCCGGTTTCGGTCATCTTGATGACACGATCCATCATCAGCATGCTTGGTGCAGGCAGTTGTGGGCCTTTAGCACCAAACAGCTCACCGCGACCAGAGGCAAGAAGGTCTTCTTTTGTATAGGATTCGCGTTTATCTACCATGTTCTCTGTAAGCCTTATTTTATTGAAGCACGCAGGATAGCTAACACGTGTACGCTGAACAAGTCCGATCAGTTCGGAATAATCCAATTCAGCCAACGTAGCGGCCATGGAAAACGATGACGGCCTTCCTGTTGCGTTGCCGCAGCAATACGCTCCTGGATAGTTTGCATCAGCGTCGTCTGACCTTCGCCATCCCACACCAAATTTAATAGCAGTGGCAGCGCATCGGTTACGTCGTCTACTGCCCAGATAGTGAATTTTTCTTCTTCTACTGCCTGCAGCAGTGCGGGTGGAAGGCTCAGATGTCTGACGTTGGCTGTAGGGATAATCACCCCCTGAGTCCCCGTTAATTCACGCTGCTGGCAGATGGCAAAGAAGCCTTCAATTTTTTCATTCAGACCGCCGACAGGTTGAGCACGACCAAACTGATCGACAGAACCGGTTATCGCGATGCTTTGATTGACAGGAACGTCAGCGAGGGCGCTGATCAGCGCACACAGTTCTGCCATTGAGGCGCTGTCACCGTCTACTTCACTGTATGATTGCTCAAATGTCAGAGAGGCAGAGAACGGTATTTGCTGTTCAAGCTGGAGTTCCGACATCAGGAACGCCTGCATAATCATCATACCTTTGGCATGAATGTTTCCGCCCAACTCTGCTTTACGTTCAATATCGGTAAATTCGCCATCGCCAATATGCACGACGCAACTGATACGTGAAGGTTCACCAAACGCGCGGGGATGACCTGGAAATTCGATCACCGACAGGGCGTTTATTTGCCCAATACGCTCGCCTTCCGTTTCAATGAGGATCTGCTCTTGCAGGATCTCATCCTGCATCCGTTCGGAGAGGAATCCTTCTCGCCACTCACGTTGAGCAAGCATCAGGCTCAATTGCTCCGCAGTGCAGGTATCACTGTCGCAAAGAGGGGACACTTCTTTGAACTGGCGAGTGATCCAGAGCGGATTAAGCGGCAGCGTGTCCTGCTCGCCGGTGTAGCGAACAGCTTCACGGATGAGAACCTGCCATGCATCGGCAGCGGGATAGGGCAAATTGTTGCGTCGGGCAGTATGCGTTACCCACTGACACCACTGTGTCATGGTTTCGGCATCCACTATCTGCAAGTTATCTTCAAATTCGCTGTAGATAGCCTGTTCTGCAAGTTCTGGTTCCATTTCCTGGAAGTCTGCCAGCGATTCACGTTCGCCGACCAACACCACTCTCAGTTTAAGCGGCATAGAAGGGACGGAGACTGGCAGGGGGCGAGACTCGTCAAAGGCCACCCAGTCAAAACGCTCGTGGCTGACAATGGCTTTCAGGCGCATCCACAACAACGGCTGAGCCAGAAGTGTGCGCAATGAGATAACCAGCACACCGCCGTTGGCCTGATGGACCAGTCCCGGTTGCAGCGTAATTTCGCCATTGAACTGGCGCAGGCAGCCAAACAGCTGTTCGGCCTCAACCCAGTCCGCATTAACCACCTGAGTTAACGTTGCAAAGTTGTCGTCTGCTTTCTCCGCTGCGCGGTAACGAATAGTGTGGCCGGATACATCGTAATGCCCCCCGGTTAACCTATCGGCATCCGTATGCAAGGTACGTGCAGCCGTTGCAATAAGATTGAGATACTCCAGCTCTTCGGGCGCTTTCACCAGCATAAACGAGGACGTAGCCCAGTGCTGAAGAAGCTGCTCTAGCGCGAATTGTAAACGTGGCTGAGTATCACTGAGTAAGGTGTCGGTGTCGTCAGTGACGTGCGGCTGTGCAAATATTTCCTGATAGCTGTCGGTATCAGGAACCAGATCACGCCATGCAAGTTTCGTAATGGTCAAAGTTGATGTTTTTTAGTCTGTTGTAAAAAACGAGATTATACCGTAACCATCAGCACTGCACACGTGGAAAGCACCGCTAAACGGATGTGATGACGCGCGACAGTTCACAGGCTGGATATTCTTTTCTTCAGATGCCCAAAAAGCTGATATTCTGATAAGAGTTACACGGTAACATTGAGATCGCAATGAAATATCAACAACTTGAAAATCTTGAAAGCGGATGGAAATGGAAGTACCTGGTGAAGAAGCATCGCGAGGGGGAGTTGATTACCCGCTATGTGGAAGCCAGTGCTGCCAAAGAAGCCGTTGATTTGTTGCTAACCCTCGAAAATGAACCGGTTCGGGTCAACGCCTGGATTGAAGAATACATGAACCCAGCACTGCTCAATCGCATGAAGCAAACGATCCGGGCGAGGCGTAAGCGGCACTTTAATGCAGAACATCAACATACGCGTAAGAAATCGATCGATCTGGAGTTTATGGTCTGGCAGCGTTTAGCCGGGCTTGCGCAGCGACGTGGTAAAACGCTCTCAGAAACGATTGTGCAGTTGATTGAAGATGCGGAGCATAAAGAAAAGTATGCGAACAAGATGTCGACATTGAAGCAGGATCTTCAGGCGTTACTGGGTAAAGAGTAGGGTACGGGTAACGTCAATATGGAGCGTACCTGTGTTTTTGAATGATATGCAGGTAAAAAAAAACCCCGCCAGGCGGGGTTTTTTTATAAGACGATAACTTAAGCCTGAGGCTGAGTTACAACGTCTTTGATGCCTTTAACTTCGATCTCAACACGACGATCCGGAGCCAGGCAGTCGATCAGTGCAGCGCGAGCTTTCACGTTGTCACAGGTGTTGCCAGTAACCGGGTTGGATTCGCCCATACCACGTGCGGAGATTTTGTCAGAAGGGATACCTTTAGAGATCAGGTAATCAACAACGGACTGAGCACGTTTCTCAGACAGACCCTGGTTGTAAGCGTCAGAACCGATGCGGTCAGTGAAGCCCAGAACAACGACGGAACCGTCTTTCGGATCCAGGTTGCTCAGCTGGCTGTACATCTGATCCAGAGCCTGCTGGCCTTCTGGTTTCAGAGTCGCTTTGTTGAAGTTGAACAGAACGTCAGACTTCAGAGTGAAGTGTTTGGTCTGTACTTCTGGAGCCGGAGCCGGAGCCGGAGCAACTACCGGAGCTGCTTCTTCCTGCTGGCCGAAACGGTAAGAAACACCAACGCTCAACAGACCGTTGTCTGGACGACCACCAACGGTGTTCGCGTCACCGATGTTGTTAGTCCACTGGTATTCCAGACGGGTAGCGATTTCAGGAGTAATTGCATACTCTACGCCGCCAGCGAATACTGGGGATACACCAGTGTCGTGGTCTTTGAAGCCGTCGTTGTTTTTAGCATCTGCACGCCAAACCATACCACCCAGACGGGTATAAACGTCCAGATCGTCAGTGATTGGGTAACCCAGTTTAGCGGTCAGCTGAACGCCCTGAGCTTTGAATGCGCCATTTTCAGTGTTGCCTTTGTACGGCATACGACCTAACCAGTCGTAACCCATTTCAAAACCAACGTACGGGTTAACCTGGTAACCACCGAACGCACCAGCACCCAGTTGGCTTTCGTGGGTCGGTCCGTTGTTGTTGATCTGATTGTTGCCGATGTCATGGAACTGGGACCAACCCAGTTTAGCACCAGTATACCAGGTGTTATCTTTCGGAGCGGCCTGCGCCACGGTAGCGAAACCAGCCAGTGCCACTGCAATTGCGATAGCTGTCTTTTTCATTTTATGCGCCTCGTTATCATCCAAAATTCGCCATGAATATCTCCAGAGAGATAACACGGTTAAATCCTTCACCCGGGGACCAGTTCAATAGTTACTCTACCGATATCTGCGGCTTAAGCCGAGCACCCCTGGCGATGTAAAGTCTACAACGTACTCGAAAACTTACAAGTGTGAAGTCCGTCAGGCATATGAAAAAAAAAGGCTTGTATACACAATATTTAACATTTATGGATGATTAATTGTACAGCCACTATCGCGGAAACCGCTTCACACAGGCGTTCTCACAAAAAATGTGTTAAAGCTCAAAGCTGAATTTGAGGGTGAAAAAAAATCCCAGGATAATTCCTAATTTTACTCAATGATACAAATTCGAGTGAATTTTTAGCCCGGAATGGTGTCTCCCCGCAAGTGTCTGAGCGCGTACAGGACGCATGATAAATCCCATTGCGTTTCCCTCATCTGCCGCTTTCACCAGTTCTGCATGTTCATCTTCTGTTAATTCTTCCGTCAGCCAGCCGATAACCACACTGTAATTCCCTGTGCGCAGCGCACGGACCATTGATTCCAGCGTATGGCAGGGAGAGAGTTGGCTAATTTGCATGACTTTCGTCAATGGGAGCCCGGCCGACTGCACCCACTCGCGGCTCAGTTTTTGTTGAGGCGTCAGCCAGAGCTGCCAGCGCGACTGCTGACCTAATTGCTGAAGCAGAGGAAGAAGCAGGAGTTGCGTCATCATGGGCTGGTCCTCGCGATAGACCACTTCACTGATAAGCCCAGCGGTAGTGTGCTCTGACGACACGCGCGCAATTTTGCTTGATGCGGAAGAGAACGACGAAGAACGATTTGCGTAGCCTGAAGTGTACATAATCAATCCAGCCCTGTGAGTTACTGTATGGATATACAGTAACCCTGCTATCACTAAAGATCAACCTTATTTTCTGAAACAGGTTCGCAGTTTTTGGTTGTTGTTATGGGAAAAACAAAATTCATCTTGCCCCTTGCGAATAAGTTGCCTATTTTCGTCATTAACGGATCCGCTACTGCAAATCATTTTATTACGTTATGATTTAAAAGGATTTTTATGAAAAAACTTTCTTATGCAAGGATCTATAAATCACAAGAATATCTGGCGTCATTGGGGACTATTCGTTATCGATCGCTGTTTGGTGGTTATAGCCTGACAGTCGACGACACGGTATTCGCTATGGTCGCTAGTGGCGAGTTATATCTTCGGGCCTGTGAACAGAGCGCGCAGTACTGTGTAAAACATTCCCCTGTCTGGCTGACATTTATAAAACGTGGACGTCCGGTGGTGCTCAATTATTATCAGGTGAACGATACGCTGTGGCAAAACCAGCAACAACTGGTGTCGCTATCACGGTATTCACTGGATGCGGCGTTAAAAGAAAAACAAAGTCGTTTTGCACAGCATCGCCTGCGTGGACTGCCGAACATGACATTTCATCTGGAAACTCTGCTGAATGAAGCAGGTATAAAAGATGAAAGCACATTACGCATGTTGGGGGCAAAAATGTGCTGGTTGAAACTGCGACAGGTTAATCCCGCCCTGACGGTGAAAATACTCTATGCCCTTGAAGGCGCGATTGGGGGGATTCATGAGGCGGCGCTCCCGGCGATTCGTCGCCAGGAGCTTGTGGAGTGGGTGAGTTCTCTTACGCCTGAACCGGTGTACTAGACGGCAATGCGGCAATTTGCTGCTGTAATCGTCTGATTTCTGGTAGTAGTGCTATCAATAGGCCAACTTGCTGTACGACCAGCGGTTCTTTACTGTCCGGGCGTGGTTCGAGATGCTGAATCCGTTGCTTCAGTCCTTCAAGCGCCTGGTATACGCGCTGCTCGTCAGCGGGTTGATGGTGCAGTGCATCATCAACATAGCAAACGGCGTCGTCCAGTAATGCCAGAACGTCCGGGTTAGTTAACTGTTCACGGTGTGCGCCCAGCGCCGAGATATAACTGGTAAAGGTATGGTTGAGGCACAGCAAGCGGAATGCCGTTTCGCGCGTTTGAGCGGTGACATCCGGTTCACTCGACATATTCGACACCACGGATGCCAGCTCCGCATCACGATTATGCGCATCACGGCGTGCAATACGGTATGCCAGACGATTGTCTCGCCCCTGATGATATTGTTCGAGAATGGCGTCAAGGTAACGACAGTTTGCATCGGTCGCCCGTTCAATCACCCGTGGCAGGTTGCGAAAACGCCAGTCTGGCCAGATGAAACTGACGGCTGCCCATGCGATGGCACAACCTATCAGCGTATCGATGACGCGCGGCAGTGCGACTTCAAACCCTTCTCCAAGCAGGTTAAAGCACAGTAATACGAGCAACGTGATAAACATTGTTGCATGCGCGTACTGAACATTGCGGAAAGCGAAAAAGAGCACGCCAGTGATCACCAGCAGTATTAATTGCCCTTCCAGAGATGGGACGAACCACAGGATGGGCAACCCAATCGCTATCCCAACTAATGTGCCGATAATCCTTAACGCCAGACGATGTCGTGTGGCGTTGTAGTTGGGTTGGCAGACAAACAGGCTGGTCAGTAGTATCCAGTAGCCATGGTTCATACCCGTTATCTGGATAATGGCGTACCCGACGCAGAGCACCAGCGACATGCGAACCGCGTGACGAAACAGCGCCGACTCCGGCGTAAAATTGCGACTCAGACGCAGCCAGATATCACTGAATCCATGCGGACTGTCATCGGCAAGCTGATTTTCTGACTCATTGCGCGAAAGTACCTGGGCCTGCTCAGACTCAATGGTGGCCAGTTGCGCATCGATAGCCCGCAGATTTGATAGTAAGAATCCCAGCGTATTGAGCAGGTCTGCAGGGGCACCGCTTGTACGCATGCGCTCAAGGGCGGCATCGATATGTGTAAAGACGCGCTCAAAGTGTGGATCGTGCTGGTAAGGGGTGCGTAGCAAAATGCAGCGAGACAGTTGTGTACAGGCTTGTCCCTGCATCGACATTAATCGCTGGAAACGAAACATCACATCGCTGTGACGGAAATGGTCGCGTAGCGTCTGGTACTGAATATGTGAGGAACTTGCGCGTTCGTGAATATCCTGCGCGACAAAATAGTAATGCAGTGTGCGGCGGGTTCCTCGCTGTCCACGGTCACCGCGCAGACGGGTGAGTAATGATATTTTTGTTTGGTTCAACGTCGCCATCAGTTGCCCATTGGCCAGCGCTAAGTCATACAAGGGGGCCTGGCTTTCGTCTTCGATGTCGGGATCAAAAAGGCGGGATTTCAGCTCCAGGTAGTGTGCCAGCTGTTCGTAGCTGCGCGCCAGATTGTCCTGCAGTGGACGAATCGGGAACAGAAGGTGACCGATAAGCGTCAGAAGGTTATACCAGATGGCGCCAGCAAGCAGCAGGATCGGTTGCTGGTACCACTGATCGTAAAGTGATGTGCCCAGCATGGTGTAAATGGCGATCAGTAATGCACCAAAAGCGATGGTCGCATAACGCTGACCTAAGCCTCCCAGCAAAATAAAGCCGCTGGTGGAAAGCGTTAATCCAATCGCGAAAAGCCACGGCCAGGGGAAGAGCAATTCGACGGAGGCCGAGGCAATAAAAAAGCAGATTAGTGTAATGATCAAATTGCGCAGACGACCCGCGAGCCGATCGTCCAGATCGGTCAGCGCGGCAGCAACCATACCCAGCGTTAGCGGGATGGTCAGTTTGACGTCACCCAGCCACCACGGCAGCGCCGTAGTACCGCAAAGTGCGATAAAAATTCGCACGTAGTACAGCCAGGTGCTGTTCCAGGTATAGCGTTTAAGCAGTGGACTTAACATAAAGGCCATCAGTTCCGATTATTCAAAGCGACGACGCGCGTTGGCTTCGCGTGCGGCACGGGCAACTTCGACTGAAACCACGCGACGACCAACGGGCCAGAGTGCAATTGCGGCGATTTTAAAGTTCGCAATACCTACCGGAATACCAATAATCGTAATGCACTGGGCAATACCGGAAACAATATGCATCAGGCACAGCCACCAGCCGAAGAAAATCAGCCAGAAAATATTGAGCAGCGTGCCGCCGGTATTCAGAAGCACGTTTTTACCCGCCGGGTTGAGTTCATCAACGTGAATCGCTTCATTACCGTAGGGGAACAGCGACAAGCGTGTGATTTCCCAGCAGGAGCGGGTCAAGGGTAGTGTGAAGATAAGCACAATACTGACTAACGTCGCCAGTAACCAGGCTAAGGTAGTGGCGAATCCCCCAAGCACAAAATTTAAAATATTCAGAACAGTACGCATAAACCCTCGGTTAACTCTGGTTTTCTGTGAGTTTGGCAATTGTAACGTTTTTTTGGGCTGGAGCACGTTTTCTCTGGCGGTTACACTGATAAGCAAACCTCTTCGTGTGGATCCGCGTAAGTCTTATGGAACTGAAAGCAACTTCTCTGGGAAAACGTCTGGCGCAACACCCTTACGATCGGGCCGTTATTCTCAATGCCGGCATTAAAGTCTCCGGCGACCGTCATGAGTATCTTATTCCATTCAATCAGTTACTGGCTATCCATTGTAAAAGGGGCCTGGTATGGGGCGAGCTGGAATTTGTGCTTTCTGATGATAAAGTTGTACGCCTTCACGGCACTGAATGGGCGGAAACCCAGCGTTTCCATCATCATCTGAGCATGCTCTGGCAACAGTGGAGCCAGGAGATGAGTGACGTTGCAGCAGGGGTGCTACAGGAACAGTTGGATGCGATTGCCGCGCGTACAGGGGAAAACAAATGGCTGACGCGGAGCCAAACATCCGGATTGCAACAACAGATCCGCCGTGCTTTTGACGCGTTGCCCCTGCCGGTCAGTCGGCTGGAAGAATTTGATCATTGTCGTGAGGCGTTGCATCAGTGCCAGGCGTGGCTGCAGGACATTGAAGCGTGTCGTTTGCAGCATAACCAGGCATATACCGATGCGATGCTGGCGGAGCATACCGAGTTTTTCCAGAAGATTGAGTCCTCACCGCTGAATCCAGCCCAGGCGCGTGCGGTGGTGAATGGCGAGCAGTCGCTATTGGTGCTTGCGGGTGCAGGAAGTGGCAAGACATCCGTTCTGGTTGCGCGTGCGGGCTGGTTGCTGGCGCGGGGAGAAGCGGCTGCTGAACAAATCCTGCTGCTGGCGTTTGGTCGCAAAGCCGCTCAGGAAATGGATGAGCGCATTCGCGAACGGCTGCAGACGCAAGACGTCACCGCACGGACGTTCCATTCACTGGCGTTGCATATTATTCAACAGGGTAGCAAAAAAGTCCCGACAGTCAGCAAACTCGAAAATGATACTGCCGCCAGAAATAAACTGTTTCTCGCCACATGGCGTCAGCAGTGCAGCGAGAAAAAAGCACAGGCTAAAGGCTGGCGACAGTGGTTGGAAGAAGAGATGCAGTGGTCCGTGCCAGAAGGCAATTTTTGGGACGATGAAAAATTACAGCGTCGCCTGGCCTCACGGCTGGATCGCTGGGTTAGCCTGATGCGTATGCATGGTGGAGCACAGGCGGAGATGATCGCCAATGCGCCGGAGGCGATCCGCGATCTGTTCAGCAAACGTATAAAGCTGATGGCACCGTTGCTCAAGGCCTGGAAAAGCGCTCTGAAAGAAGAGAATGCCGTCGATTTTTCAGGATTGATCCATCAGGCCATTGTCATTCTGGAGAAAGGGCGCTTTATCAGCCCCTGGAAGCACATCCTGGTTGATGAATTTCAGGATATCTCCCCACAGCGCGCCGCCCTGTTAGCCGCATTGCGCAAGCAAAACTCACAGACCACGCTATTTGCCGTGGGGGATGACTGGCAGGCCATTTACCGTTTCAGTGGTGCACAACTTTCGTTGACTACTGCCTTCCGGCAACACTTTGGTGAGGGCGATCGCTGCGATCTGGATACGACATACCGTTTTAATAGCCGTATTGGCGAGATAGCCAATCGGTTTATCCAACAAAACCCGCATCAGCTTAAGAAACCGCTCAATAGCCTGGCAACTGGCGACAGAAAAGCCGTTACTCTGCTCGATGAAAGTCAGCTGGATGCGCTATTGGATAAGCTATCCGGCTTTGCGAAAGCAGAAGAACGCATACTGGTGCTGGCGCGATATCACCACCTTAAACCTGCCAGTCTTGAGAAAGCAGCGACCCGCTGGCCCAAACTACAGCTGGATTTTATGACTATTCATGCCAGTAAAGGACAGCAGGCGGATTATGTCATTGTCGTTGGGCTTCATGATGGCAACGATGGTTTTCCGGCCCCGGCCCGTGAGTCGATTATGGAAGAAGCATTACTGCCAATGGTCGAGGATTTTCCGGATGCAGAAGAGAGAAGGTTGCTCTACGTGGCACTTACACGTGCCCGGCATCGGGTGTGGTTGCTGTTTAATAAAGACGCGCCATCTTGTTTTGTTGATGAACTAAAACAACTGGATGTCCCGGTAGCGAGAAAACCCTGAAGAACAGGCGGCTACCGCCGCCTGTCTGACGATTATTTGAGGCGCTCAGCCAGATAACGGGCGTAATCCGGGATCAGTATGTCCGTCGCATCGCTGAAGTTTGGTGACTGGATAATAAAATCGGCGGTAGATACGTTGGTGGCAACCGGAATATTCCAAACTGTGGCCAGGCGCAGAAGGGCTTTAACATCCGGATCATGAGGCACGGCGTTGAGTGGATCCCAGAAGAAGATCAGCACATCAATTTTCCCTTCAGAGATCAGGGCACCGACCTGCTGATCGCCACCCATTGGACCGCTGAGCATGGCGTTGACATCCATACCGGTCGCGCGTTGAATGAGATTTCCTGTCGTGCCTGTCGCATAGAGGACATGCTTTTCTAACAATGGCTGGTGGCGTTCTACCCAGCTCATCAGCATCTGTTTACAGTGATCATGTGCAACCAGCGCAATATGCTTACGCGCCGGTAAAGTGCGAGTCGTCAGTTCCATAGTACAGCTCCCAAGTTAACCTCACTACAGAGTACTGGAAGCTCTTGACGCTGCAAGAGAAAGACAAAAAAAATGCGTAGGTGAACATAAATGTCACGAGGGCGGCTGTTTCTCTGCCCATTGCAGAAAATTACTTCGTGTTTGCGCATCGGCCTGCCCAAACCAGTATTTCAAACGCTGTTCGGTGAGTGTTTGCGATTGTGGCGGCACCCGATCCAGTTCAGAGACTCCCGAGAGCAATGCGCTGTCATCTGCCATCATAGTGGCAAATTGTGGGAGTGAAGCGTGCTTAGACGATTTGTTATAGCGTTCAGTCTCGAGTTCGTAATCCACGATTTTTGCCGATGAGGTAATCGACAAAATATCCAGCTTGACCGGAATGGGCATGGAATCGCCATCTAATAGTTCCACACGGGGAGCGTCATCGAAATGCGTCGCGTCACGTTCGTTGTTAAGACGGGGGAGATGAAAATTGACTTGACTAACCAACTGAGTATCAAAACTGATGACCAGCGGAGGAGAAATATACAGACGTTCTTCATGGCTGGAGAGACGAATCGTTTTCTCAACGCGAAAGACAAGCTGATGCCGACCATTCTCCAGCTCAATACTGTCGGCACCGCGCAGTAAAGAGCTGGACACCTTTTTTCCGTCCAGCACCAGAAGGTCAATATCATTAGACAGGCGCAAAGAGGTCGCACAAACGGTTACCGGCAAAAGCAGAGCAATCAGGGCTGTCACAATGCCGGTTTTCATAAGGTTCTCCTGTCCAGAAAATGATCTGCATAAGATGTATCTAAATTTTTCGACAATCATGTTTACTAACATATAGACATATTTTCCAGTTTAGCTCTCATGCGCCAGTATGGGATGAATGGTTGCGACGTCAGGTTTGTCGTACACTTTGCAAAACAGCCTGGAGGAATACGATGAAAGAGACCGATATTGCTGGCATTTTGACATCTACCCGTACGATTGCGCTGGTAGGAGCAAGCGATAAACCCGATCGCCCGAGCTATCGGGTAATGAAGTATTTACTTGATCAGGGCTATCACGTTATCCCCGTGTCTCCTAAGGTTGCCGGGAAGACGCTGCTGGGACAGCAGGGCTATGCGACGCTGGCAGACGTACCAGAGAAAGTGGATATGGTGGATGTCTTTAGAAACTCAGAAGCAGCATGGGGAGTCGCACAGGAGGCTATTGCTATTGGCGCGAAGACCTTGTGGATGCAGCTTGGCGTGATTAATGAACAGGCTGCCGTGCTGGCGCGCGATGCGGGCCTGGCGGTAGTAATGGATCGTTGCCCGGCGATTGAAATCCCCAGACTGGGACTGGCGAAGTAAGGTTGTACTGTTGCCGGATGGCGCATTGTATATCCGGCCTACAACGGTGTTTGTCGTAGGCCGGAGAAATGTTGTCAGTTGCGCAGGCGTGGGGCCTGGAGCTGTTTACGGATTGTCCGTGCCAGTTCATCCATCGACGGTTGCTCTGGATGTTCTTCTTGTAGCTCACTACTCAACTGTGCTTCAGCCAGATACGTATGTACTGGCAGGCCATTATCGTCTTCCATCACCACGTGATACCAGGGAGCGGCGCGAAGTTCGTCGTTTACCGCCAACTCATCAGGTGACGGGTCATCAAGCGAATATTCCGGGTCGATATCCACGACCACTCCGAGGTAACCTAACAGGGAATGGCGGACCTGCTGGCCGATACCGAATTTGCTGGCAATCATAGTCACCTCCCGGGAAATAGATACCCTCTATGTAAGGGTAATATTCCACTTTTCAAGTTACATGATGCGACAGGCAAACCCTTTCAGATACAGCCCTTCCGGGTAGGTAGCGATCACAGGATGATCGGCGGCCTGACGGAACTGCTCTATAAATTGTACATCACGCCCGGCATCTATTGCGGCATCGGCGATGATTTTCTGAAATAAATCGGTGGTCATCAATCCGGAGCAGGAGAATGTCAGCAGTACGCCCCCCGGATTCAGCAGCTGAATTGCCAGCATATTGATGTCTTTATAGCCACGGCAGGCACCCATCAACTGGCTTTTGTTTTCGACAAACTTCGGCGGGTCCATCACGATAACATCAAATTTCTCACCACGATCGCGATAGGCGCGCAGCAACTTGAACACGTCATCACGCACAAACTCGGCTTTGCTCAGATCCAGCTTGTTCAGCTCTACGTTCTGGCGGGCGATATCGAGAGCTTCCTGGGAAGTATCAACGCTGACGACCTGGCGGCAGCCGCCCATTAATGCAGAGACGGCGAATCCACCGGTATAGGAGAAACAGTTCAATACGCGCTGATTTTCCACATAACGACGCGTGGCCAGGCGGCTGTCACGCTGATCGAGGTAATAACCGGTTTTATGTCCGTGCTGAATATCAACCAGCAGTTTCATCCCGTGCTCTTCAATCGGCAGCAGTGCTGGCGGCAGTTCACCCGTGACGGGGCCCTGAGTCAGTTCCATGCCTTCTTTTTTACGCACGGCAACATCGCTACGGTCATAAATAGCGCACTCCGGGAAGACAATCTGCAGGGCGCTAATCAATGCGGCACGTTGATATTCGGCACCTGCACTGAGAAGTTGCAGCACCAGAAAGTTACCGAAACGGTCAATGGTGATGCCCGGCAGGCCATCAGACTCCCCGGCAATCAGTCGATAGCTGTCCAGCCCGTCCTTTTTCGCCAGCCAGTCTCGCCACTTCTGCGCTTGTTGCAAACGGCGGGTAAAGAAATCAATATCGATGGATTCAGACTTGTCGAATGTCCAGACGCGTGCACGGATCTGCGACGCGGGTGAGTACGCGCCGCGTGCTAACCATTTACCCTGATGGTCAACAATATCGATGGTCTCACCGAGGTTGGCTTTACCTTCCATACGTGCGACGGCACCGGAAAATACCCACGGATGGCGGCGCAGTAATGATTTTTCGCGCCCTTTGGCTAACACTAAACGTACACTCATAATTTACTATTCTGTCAATTCAAAGAAATGGGCGCCATTGTCCTGAGTTTTACGTGTATTTGCAACGCGCACCGCGATGATAAGGAGAACCGCAATGTCGAAAGTCTGCATAATCGCCTGGGTCTATGGCCGGGTTCAGGGGGTAGGATTTCGCTATACCACCCAGCATGAAGCACAACGGCTGGGATTGACTGGCTATGCGAAGAATATGGATGACGGCAGCGTAGAGGTTGTCGCCTGCGGTGAAAGCGACCGGGTAGAACAACTGATGAAGTGGTTAAAAGCCGGGGGCCCGCGTAGCGCCAGGGTAGACAGAGTTCTCAGCGAACCGCATCGGCCTGGCGAAGAGTTAGCGGGATTTAGTATCCGCTATTAAATACATTTCACCGGTTTCGGCAGACCGGCAATTTTAGTCGCCTGCTTGGCCGGACCTTTCGGGAACAGGCGGTAGAGATAACGGCTGTTGCCTTTCTCTTCGCCAAATTTGTTGGCCATCGCTTTGACCAGCATACGAATAGCGGGAGAGGTATTAAATTCCAGATAAAACTCGCGTACGAAACGCACCACTTCCCAGTGTTCCGCGGAGAGCATAATGCCTTCGTTTTCAGCAATGGCAACTGCCAGCGGCTCGCTCCATTCGGTTGTGTCTTTTAAATAGCCTTCGCTATCAGTACTGATTTCTTTACCTTCAAAGATCAACATAATTCTTCACTGCGTTAGTCAAACTTGCGGCAGTTTACCAAAAAAGAAAGCCCCGCATAAGCGGGGCTGGATAATGCGTGTGGACATCTCAATCGCGGCTGGCGAAGCCCAGAATGCTCAGCAGGCTGACGAAGATATTGTACAGCGATACATACAGGCTGACGGTTGCACGGATGTAGTTGGTTTCACCACCACGGATGATGTTGCTGGTTTCAAACAGGATGGCACCTGAAGAAATCAGGATAAACACCGCGCTAATCGCCAGATGCAGCGCTGGCAGTTGCAGGAAAATATTCGCAACCATACCAATCAGCACTACCACGATACCTGCCATCAGCATACCGCCGAGGAAGGACATGTCTTTACGCGTGGTCAGAACATACGCAGAACAGCTGAAGAAGACCAGCGCCGTACCACCCAGTGCCATACCGATCACGTCACCCATACCTGCTGACAGGTAAGTGTTCAGAATCGGTCCCAGGATGTAACCCAGGAAACCGGTGAAAGCGAAAGCAGACAGAATACCTACTGGTTTATCTGCCGTTTTGTAGGTCAGGAACATCAGACCATACATACCAACCAGCGTCAGAATCAGACCCGGAGACGGCAGCATCAGTACCGTACTGGCTGTTGCGGTGATCGCTGAAAACGCCAGCGTCAGGCTGAGCAGGAAATAGGTATTACGCAGCACCTTATGCGTGCTGAGTAGCGATGTACGATCGCGCGAAGAACTAATAATACGATCCATGAGTCACTCTCTTATGACAGATGTAATTAATGATGGAGGATAATGAAATCACCGGTAACGACCCAGCGGTTTTACCCATCTTTACGCATTTTAACCCGCCGGGCTTAAGCATATTATTTCAGCAAAAGCATCTGGATTAGATGTTACCACTGTTTATGCAAAAATGTCAGATCGATATCTGATAGGTAACTGAAAAATATTGCGTTATTCCCTACATGCCTTTAAGAGTGACAGCGGTGTCAACATAAAACAGAGCAATAAGGTAAAGGGAATGACTCAACATAAATCGAAGGTATTTACATTTACGCTGTTGGCTGTCTGTTTGATGTCTATCAACGGTGTGGCGAGCGCTGCGACAGTTCCCGCGGGCACAGAATTGGCAGCTCAACAGGAACTGGTCAGAAATAACGGCAGTGAGCCAGCCTCACTGGATCCGCATAAAGTTGAAAGCAACGTTGAGTTTAATTTAATCAGCGATATGTTCGATGGACTGGTGGCCGTAAACCTGGATGGCACTATTGCGCCCCGGCTTGCTGCCTCCTGGGAGAATAAAGATAACACTGTCTGGACCTTTCATTTACGTCCGGGCATAACCTGGTCAGATGGATCGGCTATTACTGCACAGGATGTCGTCTGGAGCTGGCAGCGACTGGTTTCACCGCAAACTACTTCACCCTATGCCTCTTATCTGGGCAATATGCATGTCGCAAATGCGGTTGATATTGCTCAGGGGAAAAAAGATCCCACTACGCTTGGGGTCAAAGCGCTGAATGACACTACGCTGGAAATTACCTTGACGCAGCCGACAGCGGCATTTTTAGCGATGCTGGCGCACCCATCACTGGTCCCGCTGGATAAAGTACTGATTGGCCGCTTTGGCGATAAGTGGACTCGTCCGGAGCACTTTGTCAGCAGTGGTGCGTATAAGCTGTCGCAGTGGGTCGTCAACGAGCGGATTGTTGCCGTGCGCAACCCGCATTACTGGGACGATCAGCATACGGTCATTAATAAAGTGACGTATTTGCCCATCAGTTCAGAGGCCGCAGACGTTAACCGTTACAAAGCCGGGGAAATCGATATTGTTTTTAGTGTTCCGGTCAATCAGTTCGCTCAATTGAAAAAGACGATGGGTGATGAACTCCATGTCTCACCACAGCTTTCAACCTATTATTATCAGTTTAATACCACGCGTGCGCCGTTTAACGACCCGCGCGTGCGTCGGGCGTTGAATATGGCGCTGGATAAAGACATCATCGCACAAAAGGTGATGGGGCAGGGACAACGTGCGGCGTGGGTTATCAGCCAGCCTGAAATTGGCGGGGTAAAATTACATGCGCCGGACTACGCATCATGGCCACTCGACAAACGCATTGCTGAGGCAAAAAAACTGCTGGCGGAAGCGGGGTACGGTCCTGAGCATCCGCTTACCTTAAATCTGCTCTACAACACCTTCGAAACGCATCAGCGAATCGCGATTGCCGCCTCGTCAATGTGGAAGAAAAATCTTGGCGTTGAGGCAAAGCTGCAGAACCAGGAATGGAAAACTATGCTGGATACCATGCACACCGGCAATTTTGACGTCGTACGTTATGCATGGATAGCGGATTACGACGATGCATCGAGTTTCCTCAACATTTTCCGCACAGGCGATAGTGAAAACACCACCCGATACAGTAATCCAGCCTACGATGAAGCGATGCGTAATGCGGCGAAAGCCCGTTCTTTGCCAGAACGCGGGAAATATTACCAGCAGGCGGAAGACGTGTTAGGCGAGGATGTACCCGCTATTCCGGTTTACCACTATGTCCGCACACACCTGGTAAAGCCGTGGGTAGGCGGATTTGCACCGGATAACCGTGGGAATTACTTCACCAAAGATATGTACATCAAAAAACATTAAACAGCAGCATCCCGGATTTGTGCTGAATAAACGGTCAATTTGTTGTTATTTAAGTCGATTAACAACATTTTGGCTGTTTTTCAGGCAAACGAACACATTGGTGCTTTACAGGTCCGTTCGGGATGTTTATAGTGCGCCTCATTGGAAGCGTGGCCGAGCGGTTGAAGGCACCGGTCTTGAAAACCGGCGACCCGAAAGGGTTCTAGAGTTCGAATCTCTACGCTTCCGCCAAACATGAACCCCAGGTAACTTAGTTACCTGGGGTTTTTTCGTTTCTGACGTGATGAGCGATACTATCGTGCCCTGGTTCCTGCATTTTGTGGATTAAACAATAGTGAGCGACGATTCCTGACAGCAATACGATAATATATCCAATCTATTTTTTATTTCCCTTCTATTTACTAATTCTATATATGAATTTCTCTCTGGTTTTTGATGGGGTTTTTCATATTTTAAG